>DKBH01000122.1 GCA_002451165.1 Nitrospiraceae bacterium UBA6905 | reverse complement strand
TTCGGAATTATCGCACGATGCTCAGAGCCCTGCGAAAGGCATACATGCCGAAAACGGCATTCTGAAAGACATCGCTTTGTTCGCCTCGGTTGCAGAAGATGAACTGCATCAGATCAGGAAGCACTTCGTACTGCGGGATTACGGGAAGCACCAAACAATCCTGCATGAGGAAGAGACCAGCGAGTTCATGTACATCATTATTAAGGGGAAAGTAAAGATAAGCCGAACAGGAAGAGATGGCAAGGAGGCGATACTCTCTATGCATGGTTCAGGAGAGTTCTTTGGAGAACTGTCCCTGATTGACGGAAGGACGACGCCCGCCAGTGTCATTGCAGTAGAACACTCAACTGTGGCCATTATCTCGAAGAGCCATTTCTATTCTCTCATCTATACCCAGCGAAAGGTCTTGGAGAATCTTCTGAAGATACTTTGCTCGCGTCTGCGGGAATCATGGCAAAAGATTGAGATGCTGAACTTCAATGATGCCTCTCAGCGATTAAAGATGTTGCTGAACATGCTTTCAGAAACCTACGGCGAAAAGACGCGCGAGGGTATGGTGCTGCGCGTGCGGCTCATCCATCAGGATATGGCCGACATGACCGGCCTGACCCGGGAAACGGTGACGCGCGTGCTCGACAAATGGAAAAGAAGCGGCGAGATCGATATCCTTCGCAGCAAGTATATTCGGTTGAACCAGGAGTTCTATTCGATCGAGCTCTAGGTATCTCCTAATAGACTCCGACATAATTCAATTGCGCAGCAGCAGATCAGCACATGTCGCACATGGCATCTGCGGTAAGTTCTGGCCGAGCCGAAAGGGCAGCAAAGAACGAAACGGGGCCTTCATGAAAAGAGAATATATAGATGAAAGAGGGCAACAAATGACCAGAACTAAAATGAAGGTGGTTTCGATTTTTTCAGTTCTGTTTCTTGCAGCACAATCATTCATTTCGACGGCACTTGCTGCTTCTCCGGGCGTGAACCTGGGATCCATACGGATTGCGCCGAAAACAGTATCTGCAGGACAGTATCCAACGATGGAAGCGCTGCTCAGCCTGGATAGGAAAGCGCGGGGCAAAGTAGACGCGGTCACTATTATCGCAATCGTAACGCAGCCCGATCAGCGGGTCAGGTCGTGGAATTGGAAAAAGGTCAGGCTAGCATCAGATGCTCCTCGGACGATATCCGTTCCGAAAGAGTTCGATACGTCGCTTGCAGGGACCTACCGCGTTGAGATCGTGGTGTACAGCGATGATATGAAGCGCCGGCTTGGAAGGCGGGTCAGCCAGTTCGACGTCATTGGGCGGGAGAGCATCGAGCAACGACCCTCCGGCGCCGCGAAAGTCCGTGCCGTCGATACGGCAAAGCAGGATCGGAGACACGCGTATGTTGGATTGGGACTCTACGGAAACGCTTTGAATCCCGCTGCCGGCGGAACGCTTCTCCTGTGGCCGTCACGCTATGTGGGAATGCAAGGAATCTACTCAACAGGAGAATTTACCTCCTCTGAAGGCCGACTGCTCGTGAAGTTCGAAGGTTCACCAACGTTTTCCTTCTATGGAGGGGTCGGATACATGCAGGTCATGACGGAAAAGGATATCATCGGTGTTACTACACGTTTTGAGGATGGTGGCATAAGCGGTGTCCTTGGAATAGAAGCAGCGTTGGGGAAGAAGGTCTTCTTGTACCTTGAAGCCAGCACTGCACGGATCGATCTAAAGCAGACAGTAACAAATAATACACAAACCGTTACCGCAACCGTGAAATATGCGCCGGTAACCGTTGGTATGAGCATTGTCATGACGCTCTTCTGAAGCAGATTGTCCATCGCAGCATAAGGTGCCGACGAGGGGGCGCGGTCACGGGTCTGCCGATGAAACGTCATGAGAACAGAGGGAAGCGCCTGGTTCAACGGACGTATCAACGAGGTGGCATGGTGCGAGCGAGAAAGCACGATCGGATCGGGGGTGCGGGAGGGTGAGCAGACCGCCGGCTTAGTGCGGTGGTCTGAGCGTCCTGAAAGGACACGAGAGGTTCGAGTCAAGGGATGCGATAAGCTGAAAGATTTCTGATTCGTTCAGTTGCTTTTCATAGGCTTGACGGAGGTGATCGGAGAAGGAATCGAGCAACGACAAAGCGCGGTCGTAATCCTCCTGACTGAAGGGCTCGGATGATTTCTTGTTGTTCAGGTTCAGCACGCCGATGACCCGGTCATCGACCTTCAGGGGTAGGGACATGAGGGAAGTATTGTTGTATTGCGGTATGCTCTTTTTCGAGAACCGGGCATCGGTCTCGATGTTGCTGATAAAGAGCGGTTTGCCCTCCAGAGCAACCCATCCTGCGATCTTATCTCCCTGTTTGATCCTGGTTGTTTTGACTATCTTTTCATCGAGCCCACGTGCGCTGGCGACCCGCAACTCTCCGCTCAGATCATCGCTGAGCATGACCGAGCAGATGTTGATGTCCAGGGATTCGGCAATATAATCCACAAAGAGATCGATGCTCTTGCTAATATAGGCATTCAGAATCTCCTTGCGATTGAGAGGGCACGTAATGACGATCTGGGTGTCTGCGTTGCCGCTCTCGGCGGAAATGGACCAGCGATGTGCGATGACGATGTTCCGGGCCAGGGAGATCCTGATGCGATCATCGGAAGACCCGGACGGAAGGAGCGAAGTGTCGCTGTTCAATTGCTGAAGGAGGGAACGAGGAAGCGGTCGGGTCAAGGCAATGTGGAACGAGAGCAGATCGTCCGTGCTTGAGACCGACAGTTCGATCGCATCATCAGGAGAGAGAAAGTGTGTAAGGCCGATCAGCAGGTTGGTGAACAGCTGGTTGATCCTAAGCTTGTCACCAACGATCCACAATGGAGCTGATGCGGGAAGGACGGAAAACCGGACACTGCGCTTGGTCAGGACGGTATTCAGATGACCTGCAGCAGGAAGGCTCTGGAGGATCTCATCGATGTTGATCGGATATTTATCGAGCACGAGGGTCTCATCCTCGACCTCAAGGAACCGCACGAAATTGTCGATCGTATTTGCAAGATTGTTGGCTTCCGTGGATATTATGCAATGGAACTCGCGGCGCTCATTGGGCGATACCTCCTCGTGATTCTCAAGGTAATATATCCCGCCCTTGATCGCATTGAGCGGCGTGCGGAGCTCGTGGGAGATGCTCGTGAGGAATTCCGTTTTTATGATATCTGAATCGACAAGCCGCCTGTTCATTTGCTCCAGCTCGGCGGCCGCAGACTTCAGCCGATTCAACAGCGACGCGTTCTCGAGGGCTACGGCAGCATTGTTGGCAATGATCTGCAGAAGATCAAGCTCGTCCTGCGCGAAGGGGGTCCGATCTTTCTTGTCGTTCACGTTGATGATGCCGAGCAGCCGCTTCTGGAACAGGATCGGGCAGGAGATGAAGGAGCGCGTTTTGTAATGGTGCCTGTCAGGTGAAAGAAGTTCAGGATGCTGAGCAATGTCCTGGACGAGTATGGGTACTTTATCCCTCAGAATGATACCCGAGATCCCGTCGCCGCCTTGAGAGCTGAAGCTCCTGATGTATGACAGATCAAGACCGCGGGAGGAGAGGATGGAGAGGTTCCCCCGCTCATTGACGAGCATAAGCGACCCAGATTCTGCGTCGACATATCGAATAGCGACATCCAGAAGATAATCGGTGAGCGAGCTGATCCTGTCTGTGATCACGATGGCGTGCGAGATGTCTTGCAGGATCTGGTAGCGTTTCTTATATTTGTCGGCGTCGCTCATGGCTGCAACAGAGGGACAGGCCCGTTCCAGGACGGGCGCGGAAAGATATGCAGATCATTCAAGAAGACCGCAGCCTGCTATACAGGGCCTTCCGGGATATGCCCAGTCTTCTTGCGGCTGCCGACTTATTCCCCTTACACGCGTTGAGGGCGTCTTGTACGGCTTGTATTTGGAGCGACCTCAATGGCTGAACACCGTCTTCCTGACCGCTTTCGCTGCGATAGGTCCGGATCTCATCGGGAAGATGATTGATCGTGAGCCGAGGGCCTGGAGAAATAACAACAGCATGCTCGATGGCATTACGCAATTGACGGACGTTGCCCGGCCAGGGATAGCTCGTGAGGATGTCAATGACATCATCAGCAAACATCAGATGCTTGGCTAAACGCTTGCAGAACGAGTTCAGAAAATGAGACGCAAGTGCGGGGATATCTGCCTTTCGTTCGCGCAACGAGGGTATTTCGATGCAGATGACGTTGATTCTATAGAAGAGATCCGTGCGGAATCTGCCTGCCTCCATCTCGATGGAAAGGTTCCTGTTGGTCGATGAAACGAGGCGAAAATCCACGTCGATCTTCTTGTTGCTTCCGAGACGCTGCACCTGCCGTTCCTGGAGGACACGAAGAAGCTTGGTCTGAAGCGCCGGATCCATCTCTCCTATCTCATCGAGAAAGAGGGTGCCCCCGGCGGCTTCCTCGAATTTACCAGCACGGCTCTGCGTGGCTCCCGTGAAGGCGCCTTTTTCGTATCCAAAGAGCTCGGACTCAAGCAGGTCTCGTGGGATCGCCGCGCAATTGACGGCAACGAACGGCTTGTCGCGTCTTATACTCTGATAGTGAAGGTAGTTCGCGACGACCTCTTTTCCCGTCCCCGTCTCCCCCGTGAGAAGGACGCTCGTCTCCCGGTCCTTGATCGTGGCGATGGTGTTGTACATCCGTGTCATTGTCTCCGACTTGCTAGGAAGCAGGGCGTTTTCCTCCGGAAGACAGGAATCGACGGCCTGTTTGCACTGGGAGATCGCGCTTGAGAGTATCTGTTTTAGCTTCTGATAATCCGGCGGCTTGACGAAATAATAGAACGCCCCCTTTGACAGCGCGGTGACCGCTGAATCGATCTTTCCGTAGGCCGTTAGGAACATGACGGGAATATGCGGATAATGTTTGTTCACATGATCGAAGAGCTGGTATCCATCCTTGCCCGGCATCTTTATATCCGTTATGATCGCATCGACCGGATTCCGTTTCATCAGGTTGAGCGCAGAATCAACGCACATGGCCTCGAGGACGGAATATTTATCTGCCCTGAGGATAGCAGACAGGACCCGCGTAGCGTTCGGTTCATCATCTACAAGAAGTACGGATGCGCTCTTCATGAATGATTACCTTCTTTCATCTCATGTACTGGCAACAGGAACGTGACAGTGGTTCCTTTGCCTTTCTCTCCGCGTATCTTAATATGACCTTTGTAGTACTTGACGATCTCATCGGCAATGAACAGCCCGAAGCCACGGCCGTGCTGCGGGGACTGTGGTGCGCTATCAGCAGGGTGCGCCGCGAGATCGATGCCTGCCCCGGTGTCGGAGATCTCGATCGCGATAAACGAGGTGGGGGAGCCAGCCGTAAGGAACGTTTTGATCGTAAGTACTCCTCCTGACTTCATGGACTCAATGGAATTGTTGATGACATTCAGCAATGCCTGCTCCAAATGAAATGCGCTGATCTCGATCAGAGGAAGCGTCTCAAGAACATATTCGCTTCGGATATCGCGAGAGTAGGTCTGAAGAGACACGAAGACCTTGATCTTTTGGACCAATTCATTGACATCGACACGCGCGACGTCGCCGTCGAATGTCGTTGTGCTCAGAAAACGGGATATGAAGTTTTCGAGCCGCGCGATCTCCTCTTCCAGGATCTCGGTGAACTCAAAGAGGGGCTTTTCGTGGGCATAGCGGTCGCGCAGATATACGACAGCCCCCTTGATCGCATTCAACGGATTTCTGACGCCGTGCGCCAACGTGGCGGCGATCTTTCCGATGGATATAAGCTTCTGCGCATCGACCAGCTGCTGGCCGACCGTGCAGGGCTCGGATGGATGCAGAACGATTTGCACGTGTTGGAACGGATCATGCCCGTTCCGTACGGGCGAGATCTTGATATCGGCCTGTCGATGATGAGATAGACAGAGAAACGGGCGTTGCTTCAAGGAGAGTGCCCGTTGCCGAAGAAAGGACTCCGCAACCGCGTCTTTCTCATGGACCAGAAGCTGAGGGAAGAGCTCCGTGTATTTCTTCCCAACTGCGCTGGATGCATCTGTGCCCGTAAACGATTCCAGAGCATCGCTCCATGATCGAATTCGTAAGTTCCTATCGACAGTAAAGGAAAGAGTTTGCATAAACGTTATCGGTCACAAACCACAAAGCGGACCACGGTGCTATATCGTTAATCTTTGATCGTTATAGCACGTAAAATGGATGGAGCACAAGCGGGTCTCTATCCGCCTAACTGTCATACTATTATATCACTAATAGGGTAAATTATATCAGATTCGTCAATAAATGATGATACCCTGTGCGGGGTATAAATAGGGTAGGTGATATAACCAATTATTGATGCATAAAGTATACTTTAAGTTTACACGCAATAGCTATGCTTTCGATGTAATAAATTAAAATGTTAAATATTAAATATTTGAAGTTGCACTATTTCATACTGGCTTCTAATATTGGTGGAATAACCATAATTATAATGACCTACTAGGTTGCATGTCCAATAATTTATGTCAAGAACGATATTTTAGTGTGCCCTGTTCTTCGTCTTGTTTCCACAGATCCAAAGAAGCATATCTTTCACGCCTAGACCCGTGACCTCCATTAGGGTTCAACATGAGCAGTAATGATATTCTCACAAAACTGGTGAAAGATCTTTCGACCGCTATTCCTGGACGACCGATCTCGGTCCTCACGCGGGACCCGCTGACCGGCTCGTTTGAAGCGCCACTCGGCCGCGCGCGGTTGGACCTCCCGGGTTTGGTAGTCGAGAGGGTGCTTGCCGGCGATGAATGGGTACCATGGGAGCATGACCGTGGATCACCGAGCGACAGAGTTGGCAGCAGCTCCCTCCTGACAATGGTCTTTCCGATCTGCGTCAATACGTCAACTGAGCATGTGGTGGTGATTCATGGCGGTAATGTCTCAAAACAAGATATTCGCTTGATAAGAGGATATTGCCGCCAGGCGACGCTTGCTCTCGATACACGTGCGATAGTCGAGATCCTCAATCGCAAGATCGAGCGGTTGGCTTCGATGATATGTATGGTGGACGAACTATCTGCGGTGCAGAGCTACCACGATCTGCTCCAGACGGTCCTGGATAGAACAGCAGAGCTCCTGCTGGCAGAACAGGGCTCAATCATGCTGATCGAGAAGAAAACCGATGCGCTTCTTGTCGAAGCATCGCGTGGTGCCCTCCATGAGCCGGCACGGAAAATCAGGATTCCTCGTGGAGTCGGTATTGCTGGAGGGGTCGTTGAACGAGGAGAACCGATGCTTGTCGAGAATATTGAACTAGATCCTCGAATTGGCAAGAAGAACCGAGCGCATTATAAGACCAGTTCATTCGTCAGCGTTCCGCTCAAGATTGAAAATCATGTGGTCGGCGTTATGAACTTCGCAGACAAAGCAACGGGCGTGTTCTTCGACGATGTGGACCTCCGTCTTGCTCAAACCTGCGCTTCCCATGCTGCCATTGTCCTCGATCGAAAGGAGCTCTGCGATAATACGGCAAAGTTGAAGCGACAGGCTATCACCGATCACTTGAGCGGCCTCTTGAACAGAGGGGGGATCCTGGGAAGGCTTCGCGAGGAGCTCTCCCGGTCGCATCGATTCGCGAAAACGATGAGCCTCGTCATGCTTGATATCGATGGCTTCAAAAAGATCAATGATATGCATGGGCACGCAACAGGGGACCGAGTTCTGCGGCGGGTATCAGAAATTATCCTAGGAGCCGTGCGGTCCATCGATATTAGCGGCCGGTATGGTGGGGATGAGTTCCTTGTCCTCTTGCCCGAGACCGACATGTTCTTTGCCACGCACATGGCAGAACGCGTCAGGTCTGATATCGCACAGACCGACTTATCTCAAGAGCTTCCTGACCGCATCGTGAAGAATATAACCGTGAGCATAGGGATCGCAACCTATCCGTCTCACGGTACGAGCCCAGAGGTGCTCATTGACCATGCCGATGAGGCCCTCTATCGGGCGAAAGCCAACGGCAGGAACCGGGTCTCTGTATATTGAAAGCGACTCCTCCCTGCAGGCCTTTGAAATAATTCATTTCCATCATTCCGATACGTATATCGATGGTACAGCGATAGCCAAGAATAGATTTGCTGATAGAAGAATTTGCTTGGCTTGTGAAGAGCGCGGGTTGGTGCTTGCGAGATCTTTTCAGCACGAGTACCCATTATCACGCCAACGAAGGATACTGGTATATTCCCATGCGGTTTAGCCTTCCGAGTGGATATTATCGATATGTAGCCCCCTCGTGAAAAACACCGTATGGATATTGGATGCTTCGGGTTGGAGACTATGGGATCGTTTTCAAGATCGCAGACAAAGAAGTATGTATTATCGGGATCCTACATCGAAAATGGATGTTTAATGCGTTCGCTAAGAAATCGGCAATGGTCTTGTATTTATTCTGGATAATTGCCTCTGGGTGTTTCTGGAGAGACAGGATGGATGCGTAACGAAGTTGTGGTGGGCGTCAAGACCGGAAAGTCAGATGAAACGCAAAGCCAGGTCCTCAGGGGCCTGGCTTTCTTCGTTCTGGCTGCTAGCAGTCGCTTAGGCGTCAGACTGCTGTTCAGCTCTCTGTAACGTGGAGGTCAGGACAATGGCGGCAAGAGCGGCAGCAGATGCCATCCAGAAGCTCGAGGCAAAACTACCCGTCCGTTCGGCGAGGATGCCGGCAATGGCGGGGCCGATGATCTGGCCAAAACCGAAAATGAAAGTGATGAAGCCAAACGCTGCGAGTGCGCGGTCTACACCGACGTACTCGCTTACCGCGGCGACCATGATGGATGGGATGGACCAGGCGCAGATGCCG
>DKBH01000066.1 GCA_002451165.1 Nitrospiraceae bacterium UBA6905 | reverse complement strand
TTTTCGACAGAGACAAAAAATGCTTCAAACTCGTCTCCTGCCTTTACCTGGTACTTACCTTCTTTGTCCAGGAACTCACTCATGTTAATAGCTCCTTCACTCTTGTCGCCGAGGTCTATAAATGCCATGTCTCCGGAGATACTGACTATCTTTGCAATTATCTTTTGACCAGGAGAAAATCTGACCGTCTTCCTGCTGCTCTTCTCGAATAATTCGGCAAAGCTCTCTTCAGGAGAACCGGCAGCGGTATCATTTTTATTGTCTGGGGGAAAATTCTCTGCTGTTTCTGCGTTCATGCGTGCATAACCTCTCACTGTAGTTTGGATTTCTGCCCGTACTGTACACTTCATGGGTTAACAGTTTGGCGGGTAATCAGTCTCGCACCCATTTTATAAGATTTGGACGGCGCGAGTCAAACAAAAGAAGGCTCAGACCTCGAAAGCGTCCTGAATATACTCAAGGCGAGATTGGTCCCCCTGCATCGAAACACTAATAACGTCAAACCGAACAGGTGCTTCTTTTCTTAATCTCTTCATGTAGCTCAAGGCAACGGTTCGGATCTTCGACCGTTTTTTCTTGGTGACCGCCTCAAAGGGAGCGCCATAAAGGTTTCCCCTTCTCGTCTTTACTTCAATAAAAACAAGGATATCCCCGTCCATTGCAATGATATCAATTTCGCCCGAAGGCGTGCGATGGTTCATCTCAAGGATGAGGAGGCCCCTCTGGGAACAAAGGGCTGCGGCTAGTTCCTCCCCTTTTCTGCCGAGATTGTTCAAGGTGTCATCAGCCTCCCTCAAGCCTCAGGAGCAGAGAAGGGACGCTTTCGACATCTTTAATGTCTTTCTGACAGATCATTCTAAGAAGCTCCCTAAATGCAGAAAATTCTTCCCAATGTGTGCGCAGGTGAGCAGAAAGGGATTTAAATAGGGCCTCCCCCTTCGCATCCCAGTCGAGCAAAAGGACAACGGTGGGGAAGCGCTCGGCAATTTCCTCAGAGAACTCATATAAGCCTTTGCCGCCATGGAGCGCTATAATCTCGCCAGCCAAGCCGAGTTTCCTGAGAGCTATGGCATCTTTTTTCCCTTCAACAATTATCGGCACGCGATTGTTAATCTCGCAGAGCGCGTCCATTACCTCCCTTATCCTCTCAGCCCGTTCAATATCGTCAGGAGCGGGAGTTTTTCTATAGTGATTACGGTTCATAATGATAAATATAAAATAATGTCATATTATAAACCGATTTTAGTTATTTACTAAAGTGCATAAGAGAGGAATGCCGTTCACAGATATAGAACATTGCCTCTTTAGCGCTGTCAAAAATAGCCCTTATTAACAAGCATAACTATAATATAAAGAAATGCTTTAAGATTTTCTCGGAATGCAATAATTTTTATTGTTAGTTTGGCTGTTGACAATAAGTATATTTTCATATATTTTAGTCTTATGGCTGTTAAACTAGGGCAAATTCTGATAGCTTCAAGTATTATTACGGAAGATCAACTGAAACAGGCCCTCACTTCCCAAAAAAAAGAGGGGGGAAGGCTCGGCACAAATCTTGTCAAGCTAGGGTTCATTACCGAAGAGAAGCTGGTCGCCTTTCTGAGCAAGCAGTATGGTGTCCCTGCTATTAATCTTGCTGAGTACAAGATAGATGCTGCAGTTCTCAAACTCGTTCCTGCTGACATGGCAAAGAAGCATCTCATAATGCCGGTTGCGAGGGTCGGTGCGACCTTGACCATAGCAATGGCCGACCCTTCGAATGTCTTTGCAATTGATGACGTTAAGTTCATGACCGGGTATAACGTCGAGGTAGTTGTATCGACCGAGAGCGCTATTATCGGTGCGATCACATCCTGTTATCTTGGCAAGGGTGAAAATGTGCTTGCGACGACGACTGCATCTCAGTCCAAGGCCTCAGCGTCATCAATGCTTCAGGCAAAGGACTACACGCTCAGTGATGAGGAGCTGAACGCTGGCGCCGATTCTTTAGGCACCATTGATGAAGGTCCCCACGTCAGTGTCGATGATTTTGATTCAATTGTAGGTAACGCTCTTGACAACGTTGATGTCTTGGAGGAAAAAGACGATGCCGAGGTCGTCAAGGAAGTTGAAGCTCCCATAGTGAAGCTGGTGAACGGTATTTTCGTCAACGCAATCAAATCCGGTGCCAGCGACATCCATATTGAGCCCTATGAGCACTCTCTCAGGGTGCGGTACCGCGTGGACGGTGTAATGTACACAGTTATGAATCTTCCGACCAAGATCAGGGCAGCATTGACCTCCAGGATCAAGATCATGTCGAAGCTTGATATTGCAGAGAGGAGGCTGCCCCAGGACGGCAGGATCAAGCTGAAGCTCGGGAAGAAGCGCGACATAGACTTCCGCGTTTCTGTTCTACCCTGTCTCTATGGGGAAAAGACCGTTCTCAGGCTTCTTGATAAGGGCAATCTGCAGGTCGACCTCACCAAGCTTGGTTTTGAGCAGGCTGCCATGGATGACTTTATGGAGGCGCTCAATAAGCCCTATGGGATGATCCTGGTAACGGGACCTACGGGCAGTGGCAAGACTACGACCCTCTATTCCGCATTGAATCACCTGAACAAACCGGATACCAACATCATGACCGCCGAAGACCCTGTTGAGTTCAACTTCATGGGCATCAACCAGGTCCAGGTCCGGGAAGAGATAGGCCTTACCTTTGCGGCATCCCTGAGATCTTTTCTCCGGCAGGACCCTGACATCATCATGGTTGGAGAGATCAGAGACTTTGAGACAGCAGAAATCGGCGTCAAGGCGGCGCTTACCGGCCACCTAGTCTTAAGCACCCTTCATACGAATGATGCTCCCGGCACCATTAGCCGGCTTTTAAATATGGGTATCGAGCCATTCCTGGTCTCGTCAGCTGTCATCCTTATTCTTGCTCAAAGGCTTGCAAGAAGAATATGTGCGCAGTGCAAGACGGAGGATCATATCCCTCACCAGGCACTGGTGAAGATCGGGTTTGGCGCGGAAGAGGCCCGCAGTGTAAAGATTTTTAAGGGAAGGGGATGTCCGACCTGTAATAATACAGGATTTAAAGGAAGGGTCGCCCTCTATGAGGTCATGCTTATTAAGGATGAGATCAGGGAACTGATACTCGAAGGCGCATCATCTGCAGAGATAAAAAAGGCTGCAATTCGGCTCGGTATGAAGACCTTGAGGATGAGTGGTCTGACAAAAATAGCGGAAGGTGTAACGACCATAGATGAAGTGCTTCGCGTTACGTTTGGAGACTAAAGGAGAACTGAATGGCATCGATTTATGACCTACTGAAAGTTATGATAGAGAAGGGGGCGTCGGACCTCCATGTCACGACCGGCAGCCCGCCGAGGCTCCGGGTTGACGGCAAGCTTATCCCTCTTGATCATCCGCCACTGACTCCTGTCGATACCAAGTCTCTCTGCTACAGTATTCTTACCGATGCACAAAAGCACAAGTTCGAAGAGAGCAACGAGCTTGACCTTTCCTTCGGAGTGAAGGGTCTCAGCAGGTTTAGGGGCAATGTGTTTATGCAGCGCGGTGCAGTGGCAGGAGCTTTCCGAACCATACCCTTTGAGATAAGGACCTTTACGGAACTTGGATTGCCCGAGATCGTGAACGAACTGGTCAAGAAGCCCCGCGGACTCATTCTGGTCACCGGACCCACGGGCAGCGGCAAATCAACGACCCTTGCTGCAATGGTTGACAGGATCAACTCCGAGCGGTATGACCATATCATAACTATTGAAGATCCGATCGAATACCTTCATGGACATAAGAAATGTCTCATCAACCAGCGCGAGGTGCATGCCGATACTTCTTCGTTCAAGGCCGCGCTCCGATATGTTCTGCGACAGGACCCCGATGTCGTACTCATTGGTGAGATGAGAGACCTCGAGACGATAGAGGCTGCCCTTACGGTTTCAGAGACCGGTCATCTGACCCTTGCAACTCTTCATACAAATTCTGCAGTGCAGACCATCAACCGCATCATCGACGTTTTTCCCCCCCACCAGCAGGAGCAGATCCGCGTCCAGCTCTCCTTCGTGCTTGAGGGTATATTGTCGCAGCAACTGATCGCAAGGAAAGCGGGCACGGGAAGGTCTCTCGCAATCGAACTGCTCGTTCCGAATCCGGCGATCAGGAACCTCATCCGGGAGGACAAGATCCACCAGCTCTATTCCTCGATGCAGACGGGGCAAGCGCGCTATGGCATGCAGACAATGAATCAGTCTCTTGTAGATCTCTATACAAAGGGGCATATCTCATATGAGGATGCCGTCAGCAGGTCGCCGGTACCTGAGGAAATAATCACGATGCTGCAGAGGCTTAGTTCTGCGCCTTCTGCGCGCGGGAGGTGATAGCGAATGGCAACGGTATTTCAGTGGTCAGGCAAGACAGGGAAAGGGATGGTCGAGTCCGGTGAGCTTAGTGCAAACTCCAAGGAAGAAGTGATTGCCCAGCTTCGGAGAAAGAACATTACGGCCACGCTGGTCAAGCCAAAGGAAAAAAAGGCAGCGTTCAGCGGGCTGAGACTTGGCGGAGGCGTTAAAGACAAGGACATTGTCGTATTCACGCGGCAGTTTGCCACGATGATTGATGCCGGCCTTCCGCTCGTCCAGGCCCTCGACATTCTTTCCACCCAGGTCGAAAATAAGACTCTGGCAAAGTCTCTTTCGATCATTAAGGAGGATGTCGAAGCCGGTTCTACCTATGCGGATGCGCTTAGAAAACATCCAAGAGTTTTTTCAGAGCTCTATGCCAATATGGTAGCAGCGGGCGAGTCCGGCGGTATTCTCGACACGATCCTCAACAGGCTGGCGAACTATATGGAAAAAGCGATGAAGCTCAAAAAGAAGGTAAAGGGTGCCATGATCTATCCGATCGTTGTCTCTACTATTGCGGTAGGAGTCATTGCGGTCATCATGGTCTTTGTTGTGCCGACATTTGCAAAAATGTTCGCCACCTTTGGCGGGAAATTGCCTGCACCCACACAGCTCGTTATGAGCATTAGCCATTTTGTCGCCGGAATCGGAGGGCTGATAGTGCTTATTGCGCTGATTGCCGCAGGTGTGGCATTTGTTCAGACGCGAAGGACAGAAAAAGGACGTGCAGTGACAGACGCTTTTTTTCTGAAGCTCCCCATCTTTGGCATACTCCTCCGGAAGGTTGCTGTCGCAAAGTTTACCAGGACATTGGGAACGCTCGTCAGCAGCGGAGTTCCGATCCTCGACGGTCTTGAGATAACGGCAAAAACAGCAGGCAACAAAGTGATCGAATATGCGGTCATGGATATACGCCAGGCAGTTTCTGAAGGCAAAACGATTGCCGAGCCGCTGATGAAGAGCGGCGTATTTCCTCCGATGGTCAATCACATGATATCGGTCGGGGAATCGACCGGAGCTCTGGATGCCATGCTTTCCAAAATAGCGGACTTCTATGACGATGAAGTCGATGCTGCGGTGAGCAACCTGACAGCCATGATGGAGCCCATGCTAATGGTCTTTCTCGGAGGTGCTGTAGGGTTTATAGTTATTGCTATGTATCTTCCCATATTCAAACTCATCACGCTCGTAAAATAAGCATATGGCAGATGCCTTGATTGGCAGACTCAAGGCCCTGATTGGATTCAGGGCCTTGTTTGCCAGTTTGCTTCTCGGTTCTGCCTTTATCTTCAGGATAGAATCTTTTCCCAATCCCCGTGCGATATCCCTCTTAATCATTGCGCTCTATCTGCTCACTATCTGTTATGCGCTGTTGCTCCAGAGAGTCAGGCGACTTTTCCTCTTTGCTTATATCCAGCTGATCCTCGACGTTATCGCGGAGATAGCACTCATTTATATCACCGGCGGCATCGAGAGCTGGTTCTCCTTCACGCTGATTCTCACAGTCATCTCTTCGATTACCGTCCTCAACCAAAGAGCAGGCTATGTCATCGCGAGCATGGGCAGCATCCTTTACGGGACACTCCTCGATCTCCAGTTCTATCGCCTGCTGCCCCTGGACTACCAGGGGATAATGCAGGAAAAACAGTTTATCTATAATATCTTTATCCATACGGTGTCGCTCTTTGTTACGGCCTATCTCACGGGATATCTTGCCACGAGGCTCGAAAAGACCGAGGTAAGGCTTGAGGAGAAAGATATCCACCTGAGGGCGTTGGAACGTTTCAATGTCAAAGTGATCGAGAGCCTGCCGAGTGGGCTTTTCACGACAGACATAGAGGGAAGGGTTATTGTTTTTAACAAGGCTGCAGAGAAGATATTAGGGATCAGTCAGGAAGGGGTTATTGGGCATAATATAGCGCTGGCCATTCCCTCCCTGGCATTTCCGTTCATAACAGGTCGGCATGAAGAGACGCTGCAACTACCGAATCAGGAAACGAAGATCATCGGCATCACTGTATCCTTACTGAAGGACCATGCAGGCAATGAAACGGGATATATCGGGGTGTTTCAGGATCTGACTCAGCTCAAGAAGCTTGAGGCAGATATGAAGAACAGGGAGAAATGGGCGGTCATCGGAGAGCTTTCTGCCAATATAGCCCATGAAATCCGCAACCCGCTCGCTTCGCTCCGGGGTTCGATCGAGATGCTCAAAGAGGGGAAAATACCCGAGCGGCACAGAGAAAAGCTGATGGAGATAGCTCTCGCTGAAATGCAACGTCTCAATAATATCGTATCGGATTTTCTTACCTATTCTCGGCCTCGGCCGCTCGAGCTTCAGAATGTGGATCTCCACGGGTTGCTCGGAGACACGCTGTCGCTTCTTGAGAACACTGGCCAGGAGGGACAGGATATAAGAATACGCAAGGCATTTAACGGTCCTCTGCCTGTCCGGCTAGACCCGCTATCGATCCGGCAGGTCTTCTGGAATCTCGGCACTAATGCTGTCGAGGCAATGGACAAAGGCGGGATATTGACTGTTTCAACGCAGGATTTCCCCGACAGAATTTCCATCGTCTTCTCCGACACAGGCCCGGGAATATCCCCTGAAAACCTGTCGAGGATCTTTTACCCTTTTTATACGACCAAGGAGCGAGGAACAGGCTTAGGGCTAGCTATAGCCTACAGAATCGTCGAAGAGCATAAGGGGAGACTGTCGGTTGATAGTACGTCTGATATCGGGACAACCTTTGAGATTGTACTACCGAAGGCCTATGGCACATAACGGGAAAATACTTATCGTCGAAGATGAGAAGAGCATGCGTGAGGTGCTGAAAATACTTCTCGAGGAAGAGGGATATGAAACGACAGCCGCTGTTGATGGCATGGCAGCGAACGAAATGATCGAGCAAGAAATTTTTGATATCGTTATCACTGACATGAAAATGCCCCGTGCCGACGGCTTTGAGGTACTGAGAAGGGTGAAGGAAATCTCACCCTCAACCGTCGTTATCATGATCACGGCGTTCGGCACGACTGAGTCTACCATTGAAGCAATGAAACTCGGGGCATATGATTTTGTCCATAAACCTTTCAAGATAGACGAGATACGCCTTGTAGTCAATAAGGCCTTCGAGCGGAAGCGGCAGAGTGATGAACTTTTAATCCTGAGGGAAAAAGTGCAGACGTCGAACCGCCTCGAGAACATTATCGGCAAGAGTCCTAAGATGCAGGAGCTCTTCAGGCTCATCCCAAAGGTAGCGCAAAGCAATTCCACCGTGCTGATCACGGGTGAGAGCGGCAGCGGCAAGGAACTCGTTGCCGCTGCACTTCATAGCCTGAGTCCGCGTAAAAGCAAGAATTTTGTGACGATCAATTGCGCTACGTTTCCTGAGGGACTGCTCGAATCAGAGCTTTTTGGGCACGTAAAGGGAGCCTTTACCGGCGCTGTTAGCAACAAGCAGGGCCTTTTTGAGATTGCCGACGGGGGAACAATCTTTCTTGATGAAATTGCCGAAATGCCGATTGCCCTTCAGGCAAAGCTGCTTCGTGTCTTGGAGAACGGCATATTCAGAAGAGTCGGCGGTTTAAGCGACGTAAAGGTCGATGTTCGGGTCATCTCCGCAACGAACCGCGATCTTTCCGATGCACTCTCTGCTGCCGGTTTCAGGGAAGATCTTTTCTACCGGCTGAACGTGGTCCCGGTGCATCTTCCGCCGCTGCGGGAACGGGTTGAAGATATTCCGCTTCTGCTTGATCACTTCCTTGCAAGATTCACTGCTGATAAGAAAGAATTTTCGCCAGAATCGCTCCGGCTGCTCATGAGGTACCCATGGAAGGGAAATGTACGTGAACTCGAAAACATGGTCGAGAGGATGGTTCTCCTTACTGACGGGAAAGTCATCCTCCCCGAAGATCTCCCTGAAGAGGTCTTTGCTGCCGTGCAGCCGGCAGCAGTGCTCCCTGAAATGAGCGATGATGGTGTTGATCTCGAAACGATCGTTGAGGAGATAGAGAAAAACTATCTGTGCAAGGCCCTGGCAAAGGCGAATGGCAGCAAGACAGATGCTGCGAAGCTGCTGAATCTTTCATTCCGGTCATTCAGGCACCGGCTGTATAAATATGGGATAAAGTGATACAATGGCGCTTATGAAACTCGGTGAGGCCATGGTAAAGAGCAGCCTGATTACTAGGGACCAGCTCAAGCAGGCCCTTGAACGGCAGGTCATTTTCGGTGGCAGGATCGGGACAAATATACTGGAACTAGGGGTAATTACCGAGGATGATATGCTCTCTTTCCTGAGCGGGTATCTCAAGGTTCCTGCGGTGAAGTCGTCAGACCTGAACGATATCGACGCAGCGGTGATCGCGAACATCAGTAGCGAACTCGCAGAGAAGTACAAGGTTCTGCCTTTCCGAAAAGACAGGAACAGACTGCATGTTGCCATGCTCGACCCCCGTGAAATTGCAAGTATTGATGAAATGCGGTTCCTTACGGGAAGTGACATCATCCCGTATATCATTACGGACCTGAGAATGCACTATAGTCTGGAGAAGTATTACGGGATCAAGCGGGACCTTCGCTATATCAGTGTTTTCGGCAAGGAGGAGGCCGCAGATGAGAAGAAGCCGAGTGACAGTAAGGAGCAGTTCCTGAAGGTGAAGGAACAATTTGCTGGTGTACGGGACCGGGAGGAGGTCATCGGTATCCTCCTGAACGAGACAAAGCCGCTGGCATCTCGGGCATCGGTATTCTTGGTCAAAGGGAACGTCATTGCTGGATGGAAGTCAAGGAACATACCTGTCGATCAGTTCGAGGTCCCGGTAGACGGTCTGTCCATTTTCTCTGATGTGCTCGGCAGAAAGACGTATTACCGGGGACCGCTCCTAAAGATGACCGGCAACGAGCAGCTTATCGGGCGGCTGGGAGGGCTCCCGCAGGATTGTTGCATGATCCCAATACATATCAGAGACAAGATCGTGGGGTTGCTTTACGTCGACAACGGCAATAACGCTGTGCTTGATGCAGGTGTCGGTCATATCAACAGTCTCGTTGCCATGGCAGCAATCAGCTTTGAGATCGTGATCCTCAGGAGAAAACTCTTCGACCTATAGGACAATCCGCTGCCTGCCGGTATAGATGTTCATCCGTTCTCCCCGTGCAAACCCTATCAGCGTAAGTCCTGATGCTTCAGCGATATCGACCGAAAGGCTTGTTGGCGCAGCTCGGCTGATGATCACCGGGATGCTGCATCGGGAGCACTTGGAGACGATTTCGGAAGAGAGCCTCCCGCTGGCCAGCATGACCTTCCCCGAAAAAGAAATATCCTCAAGGAG
>DKBH01000055.1 GCA_002451165.1 Nitrospiraceae bacterium UBA6905 | reverse complement strand
TTGCCGTAGGCGTTATCGCCGGGGTGGCGCTGGGCGGGCTTGAAACTTTCCGTTTTTCCATCGGACCTACTGAACTTCGTCTTATCGCGCCGACCCTGAAGGATTTCTGGACCGCCTTCATTATGCTCATCCTGCCGCAGATACCGCTCACTATCGGAAATGCCTGTGTGGGCATTGCCGACACCTGCTTTGCGCTTTTCCCGAAGAACCCGCTGCTCTTCAAAGCAAAGGCGGGCAATTTCGCCCTGACCATGGGCCTGGTCAACCTTCCCGCCGGTTTTATCGGCGCCATCCCCATGTGCCACGGCACGGGCGGTCTTGCCGCCCATTATCGCTTCGGCGCAAGGACCGGCGGAGCTCCCCTGATGATCGGTGCGCTCCTGGTCGTCATGGCACTGGCCTTCGGCGCGTCCGGGTTCACCCTGCTTGCAGCGATCCCTGCATCGGTGCTGGGGGTTCTGCTCATCTTTGCCGGACTGGAGCTCTGCCCGTTGGTGCGGAGTCTCAAGTCAAATGAGGAGTATTTCGTGGCCCTGCTCATCGCAGGCATTGCCCTCGCAGTGCCCAATATGGCCTGGGCCTTCGGCATCGGCATTGCTGTAGACCTGCTCATCCGCAAGGCGAAGATCAGCATTTAGCATCCTGAGCGATCACGGGTATGCTATTGCCCCGTGCTTTGTGGATGCACGCGTTGCAGATCTGCCCTAACGGGTCGGGGTCCAAGCTGTCGTGATGCTGCTGAAAAAGAGCAGCAGATGAGCTGTAATATCAGGCCGGCAAGAAGCAACGCGTGATGAAAGCGCAAGAGTTAATTCTTTCCGTAGCGGATGTGTTTCTTCTGCAAGCCTCAGAGAAGCAATATCGCATCAGCACCGTGCGGACGCGAACATACCATTGCATCATGCGGTGTTCCATGCTACAACGTAAGTAAGCAAAGCTCACAAATTCAAGGAGGGCATATCATGAAAAAGACAAAGGTGCCGAAGGGTCTGCAGGTTATGCTGCTGCTTTGCTGCATGACCGCGGTATTCAGCCTTCCCCAGGGGGCTGAGGCCATGATATTCAAGGTCAACAGCACAACCGACGCTGTCGATGCGGCCCCGGGTGACGGGCTATGTGATACAGGGTCGGGGGTATGCACGCTGCGGGCGGCCATACAGGAGGCGAATGCCCTTCCCGGGGCTGATGTGATCAAACTGAAAGCGGGTGTCTACCGGCTGTCGAGGGCCGGCGAGGGAGAAGATTTTGCAGCGACGGGCGACCTGGACATAACAGACTCGGTGACGATCAGGGGGAAAGGGGCGGCATTGACGGTTGTTGAAGGCGAACTCAGACTCACAGACAGGGTTTTCCAGGTCTTCGGAGCCACAACCGTCGCAAAGTTCATCGGGCTGAAGATAATGAGAGGTGTTGCCGGCCCTGCCGAATTAGGTGGCGGGGGCATTTATAATCTTGGTGCGACTGTTATCGTGAAAAAATGCATCATCACGAACAACAGCGCTTTCGGCCAGGCCGGCGGAGGAATACTTAGTTCCGGCGGCAATCTCAAGGTTGTTTCGAGTCGTGTGGCGCAAAACCAGATCTATATTGAAGGACGGCCGGCTGTGGGGGGAGGAATTGCCAGCGTTGCCGACAAATCACTGAAGATAATAGGGACGAGGATCTTGAATAACATTGCCGCCAATGTCACAGGTCCGATCAGCTTACCTGCTTTCGGTGGCGGCGTTGCTATAAGCAATACAAGTACTGTAGAGATAACGTCATGCAAGATCCTGGGCAACGTTACTTACGGAGAGTCAAGGTTATCTAACGGCGGGGCAGGTATCGCCATGAGTTTAGTGCCCAGTGCAAATGTGAGCGATACCAAAATAGCGAATAATACTTGTGCAGGAAGCACTCTTGGGACTGGCGGTGGGGTCTACGCCCAAGCATCAAATGCCACCTTCAGCGGCTGCACCATCACCGAGAATTCTGCTTTTGCATTTGGGGGAGGCCTGTTTCTTGAAAAGGGGACCGACCCCATGGCAATAACGATCAACAACCTGACCAGTATTATGTACAACTATGCCGCGCTTGGTGGAGGGATATATAATCACAATGGCGCAGTTACCCTTACGATAGCAACCGATTCGGTCGTAGCCAATAATTTGGATAACGATATATTGCCCTGACAGAACTCTACGAAACAGAACAACAGGGAGCCAGTGCATAGACGCCCCGGCCTCCCATGTGAGGTGGGCTTCTTATGCAGATTTCACCTTTACCAAATCAGTCTCGTCGAGGTTGGCCTCATGAAAATGTACTTTTGTGACAAGTGCTCGTCATTTGGTCTCTGGTTTCATCGCGCCTATGAGCCGCATGAGTTCATTGAAGGCGATCGCAATGCTGAAATATGGATCATTGGCCTGAACCCTACTGAGGATGCGAAATGGGTCGATTTGCGCACTCCTTCCGCTCTTGTTGAGTATTTCGATGACAAAACGAAAATTCATGGCTACTTTAAACAGTTTCGGCATGTCTCGGAACGTCTCTACGAGAGGCTGGGAAAACCGCAGGGCGTGGCACATACGGACCTCGTCAAGTGCTCAAGCAGAACATGGCCGCCTGACGGTGTATCAGCCGGGGGGCGCGGGCAGATCATATCGAATTGCGCGGGTTATCTCAAAAGGCAGCTTGCAGCAGGACATCCGAAGGTGATCATCTGCAATGGCAGTGAGGTGAGTACGGAAATGAAGTTGCTGCTGCCGCCGCCTCAGAGAACGTCTCCTGATGCTACCAACTACGTCCATAGATTAGACGACCGGGACGTCGTGGTGGTGCTGTCGGGCTTTATTGGGCGGCTTGACAACTTCTCCAGGCGAAGGCTTGGCATAGAGATAGAAGGCGTTATTGATAACTTGCACCGTGATGGCAGGTTGCAGTCAACCTGATCCGAAACAGCTGCTGCTGTCGCCTGATGGCCCTATCGAATGAACCAGCAGGTTTTCCTTGTAATGACAATGGGTTATCATATCTTTTTCGCAATCTTCGGTGCAGCCAATGATCAAAGGGAATAGTAAGGCCTGGATATGCACAGCCCTCCCCAGTAATAGGGTGTACCGCAGATCGCGGTGGGTGAAGGGGCAGTCTGACTGCGATACCGCAACTCAGCCCTGACTGCGCATCTGCATTACTCCGGGGCACGCGACATGCTGTAATGAACCGGGTGTCTTCGTATTGAAATTTCCACACTCCCATGCTTCTATCCATCATGCTTTATTTTGCGCCCAAAAAATGAGATTTTTTTACCAGCTATTATCCAATATCAAGGCAGGATAAAAAGAGATCCCGCTCAGGTAGAAAAGCCATGAGCGGGATTTTTTTTGGGGTAATTTTGGTCTGCACTTCTGCCACAAACAAACGAAAGTGTGTTCAATGCTCCCGGGCTGGTCGGCTTGACCTGCTGTCGTGAGGGGTTGGATGGAAAAAGGGGAGGCGTTATGTTGAAGAGAGCTCTATGTGCCATGTTCCTGGGTATGGTATGTTCCACGGTGGCGATCGCCCAGGAAGCGGAAAAGAAGTTTGAGTGTACGACACAGAAGCCGCCGTATAAAGGGAAGGGAGTAGCGGTCAGGTATGACTGCGCCCGCCTGGAAGGTGCGTTCGCAGGCGGCGAGATGTTCGGCCCCGGACGGCTGACCTATCCTGACGGCCGGGTTATGGAAGGCAGTTTCCAGCGAGGCCGCATGTTCGGCAAGGGCGTTGCGACCTGGCCTGACGGCCGCCGCTACGAAGGTTATTTCTACGACGGCCGCTCAGATGGGCCTGGGGTATATACTACCGCTGACGGGACGGTCTATGAAGGCAAGTTCAAGCCCGGGGCCAAGCTGCAAGGATGGGGCACCCGGCGCAGCCCTGACGGGGACACGCTGATCGGAGAGTTTCGGGACGGCGAGCCCTTTGGCGAGATGCTGCTGGTGAAGCCTGATGGCTCGAAGGAGGTAGTGGCCTTTGCCTATGGGGGGAAGCCACCGAAATCAGTGCAGGGGCAGAAGTCAGGGGTGACCGGCGCTGGCGGTTCTCCCCCGGCTGCTCCCCCCTCAGGAGAAAAATCCCCGGAGGCCCCGTCCTCGAGCGTCTCCAAGCCGGCGGATGACGTGAACAAGACGATCCGCACTCTGCGGGGCATCTTTGGCAGATAGCTCCCGAGACGGCTCAAGCAAGGTATGCTTTTGGTTGTGATCAACCTATCCTGAAGGAGGTTTACGTGCATAAGATTTTATCCGTTGTTGCTCTGGCCTTTCTGCTGGCCACTTCTCTGGCGGCTGAGGCCCAATCCCCCTGCAAGTGTGCCGAGATGCGTGACCTTAAAAACCGGTTTTGCACGGCACGCGCTGCAATGCGTGAATATGACCGCGTTGCGTCAAAAGTCCTTGCCGACGAAAAGAAAGCAGGCAAGCCAATACTGCTTACGAGTGAAATCAAGGGAAACATTGTGAAGTGCGTTCAGGAAGCGCTTGACACAGCAGACGACATAGGCGCGCAGTTCGTGCAGGGGGGCACTGACGCCAACTGTGATGTTACAGGCGAGGTTGTCGCCTGGCGCAATGGTCCCCCTACCGATTGTATTGAGAAGTCGGTAAGCAAGCACGAGGGCTTTCACCGTGAGCGCTGTTTGGAGCGGGAGAAGGGGAAGTGGCAAAAGGTCTGGACCGAGGGGGCGCCTGTTGCGAGCGCAATGATTGATACGAAGTTCGCCATGACAGCGGTGGACTTCATGGCCGAGGAGCAGGCTGCCTACATGATGGAGGAGGAGGAGTTGCGGGAGACCCTCCGGCAGCTGGCGAACAAATGCAAGCCGGCGGAAAAAGTTGTTACCATATCCGATAACGATGACGTAGCCGGCAAGCAGGCGGGAGATAAGTACAATCTCGACCCTTCCTTAGAGCCTTGTCCTAGCCGACCAAGGAAGACCCCTAGTGCTTGCAAGTAGTAGTGGTAAGTATTCCAGGTTCCGCTTGGCGTTACTTCAGAGTGATCCCCTTCCTTTGTGTCTTGTTCCTGCTCTTGGGAAGCGCTTGGAGCTTCGCATTCCAGAACGAGCCCGCCGCAGGTGCGGTTCTGCTGAGGGTTGCAGGTCACGTTGAGATTGCCGATTCCGCCACCCGACCCTTGGCGCCTGCCAGTTTAGCCAAGCTTGCTCTTGCCGTTGTCGTAATGGAATCGGATCCTGCGCGCCGCAATGGCGTTGTTCGTATCTCCCGGGCTGCTGCCAATCAGACCGGCTCGCGCCTCGGGCTTCGTGAGGGTGAAAAGCTCAGAAGTGATGATCTGCTCGCTGCCACGCTGATCGTTTCTGCCAATGATGCCTGTTATGCATTGGCAGAGCATGTAGCAGGCTCGCCCCGGAGAGCAGTGAACCGGATGAACAAGCTTGCCCAGCGACTCGGTATGGCAGCGACCCTGTTCAAAGACCCCTGCGGTCACGACCATCCTTCGCAGAAGACAACAGCCAAGGACCTGATGCTGCTGGCGGATGCCGCGATGCGGCATCAACGCATTCTGGAGCTTGCTGCAACCCGTGAGATGCAGGTCGCGACTGCCGATGGGGGGCGGCTATTTTCCTTGAAGAGTACAAACCACCTGCTGGGCGTATATCCGGGAGTGGTGGGACTGAAGACCGGTTATACTGCCCGCGCCGGACAGTGCCTCATAGCCCTTGCGCGGCAGGACGGTGTTGAGGTCCTGCTGATCCTGCTTGCTGCGGAGGACCGTTGGGAAAGGGCGATCAGATTGCTGGATGCTGGTTTTGAGATGGCGCAGAGTCACCCGCCGCGAGACGGGTCTTTTCAATAATGTCCGCCCGTGCGGTGCAGCGCAGTCTGTGGGCGCCGGGTCTGGTGGCCATCACGGTCCTCTCCTACTTGAACGGGCTGGTGGGGCCCCTGCAGTTCGACGACCACCTGCTGGAGGCGGACCCGGCAGCACAGGGCTGGGCAATGTGGCGCGATTCTCTTGCCTATCGTATCCGCCCGCTGCTCAAGGCCAGCTATATTATCTCGCGCTCTCTGGGCGAAGTATGGGGAAACATCCCCTTTGGCCATCACCTTTTCAGTCTCGGCGTTCATCTCCTGACCCTGGTGCTGGCGTATCGTGTGGCGCGGGATCTGTGCACACGCGTCTTTCCCGGTGTGCCTGACACAGCGAAGAGTACTGTAGCGGCAGGGTGTGCTGCTGTTCTGGCCCTTCATCCCCTTGCCACGGAGGCGGTCACCTATATTTCTGGGCGTTCGGTCGCGTTGTCCACACTGTTTGTACTCGCTGCGCTGGCATTTCATGTCCGCGGGTCCCGGGAAGCAAAGGCGGGTGCAAGGGTGATACTGATGGGTGGCGCTGCAATGTGTTTTATCGCGGCTGTGCTGACCCGGGAGACCATGATAGTGTTACCGGCGGCCCTGTTTCTCTTCGAGTGGTCGCGGGCAGATCTGACTGATAGGCCCTTCAGCTCGGCACGGCTGATTCCGGCCCTCAGGCGCACGGGCATCTATTGGGCGTTAGCCGCTACAGCCTCGCTGTGGCTCATAGCGCACGATGGCTATGCAAACCTGGTGAGCGTTTCACGAGTGATTGTCCAGGGACGCGTGACCGAGCCTTCTCTGCTGCCGGCTCTCAGGTATTTTGCTGAACGCCTGCCTTTGCTCGCACCGCTCAGCATCGATCCTGACCTGAGCCCGCAGGACCTGCATGGGTTGCGGCGCCTGGCGCTTGCCCTGGCACTGGCAGCGCTGTTTGCCGGGGCGTGGAGGCTGCGTCTCAGGAGTCCTCATTTGCTCTGGGGACTTGCCTGGATCATGATATTCCTGCTCCCGGTCTACCTTATGCCGCTGCGTCACGAGCCTGTCTCTGAACGGCACTTCTACCCGGCACTTTTCGGCGTCGGGCTCATAGCATCCATGGCGGCTGCGCGCATCGCTGCTAGAGGGGCTGCAGCTGCCCGTTCTGTTGCAGTTGTTGCCGGGCTTCTGATCATGGTTATGTCCGGCGCCACCGTTGCCCGCAATGCCGATTATACCTCGGAGGTCGCCTTATGGGCATCTGCAGCCGGCGCTTCCCCTGACAAGCCCCGCGTCAATAACAACTTGGGCGTGGCCTACATGAAGGCGCAGCGCTGGGACCTTGCGATTCCCTGTTTTGAGCGCGCCCTTGCCGCGGACCCCGGCTACCGCACGGCACGGGAGAATCTGGACCGGGCAATGATCAAGTTCACGACCGGCAATCCGGACGCAGAGCCGGAAATCTGATGCAGGGACCATCCCGGTTTATAGAACCTATCTCAAAATCACAACTTATCATTGTCTGGTCTTTTATCGTCATTCCCGTGCAGACGGGAATCCAGTGTTTTCAAGGATTTCTGGATGCCCGCTTTCGCGGGCATGACAGCCTTTTTTGCAATAATTCAATTTTGAGACAGGTTCTAATAATTGTAACGTCACCACGAGGCATCGGGAGCGTCTGAAGCTTTTCATCGCAGCGGTTTTGTCCGTTTTTTTTTGTATTCTACGGCTGTGCCGCTGGCACGGAACTCCATCCAGTCGGATTTGACTGCATCCTCATGCTGCCGCGGTGCCTAAGGACATTGAGACTATATGCGACTCCTTGTGCAGATGGAAGCATGAACACTTAACGGTAGAAACAGGGATGTATGAACTAAGGATGTCCGTAGGGAAGAGGGAACTTCATTACTTGAACAGTCTCGCATGCTTCCGATAGTCAATAACAATCCGGATTCGCCAGGACATGTTTATGGCGACGGCATCCGCAATGTTCATTGCAGCAATGCCGGGTGGTTATCGGCATATGAAGCCGCAAAGTAACATTATTGCCACAAATTTCAAATAATCCCAAAATTAAAACCTAAAACTGAAACTTGACATCTTCACTATATTGCGATATCAATGTAATCAAGAAGGGAAGATATTGCGGATAAATAATCCGGCGTAAGGTTTCCGGACAAAGCCAAACCTTCTGGAAGGAGGGGGCGGAAAGCGGCGGATCTTAGTATGAGATGGCCGAGCTGCCGAAGGAAATGACCTTTGGTATGCTCGGTATTTCTTCTCTCGGCGACATGCATTAGCAATTTTTACCTGCAGCGCAGATTGAAGAGGATGTACAGGCATTGGACGAAAAGGACGGTTCAGGAATCACTCCAGGCATAATCGATGCAAAGGAGGTGGTAGACAGACGGATACGGATATAGAAAAGGAAGAAGTCGATGGGAAGAAAAAGCCGCCAACGATATTGTTTAACGTTTCAATCTTCCGCCTCGAAGGGTAGATTGGCCAGGAAACACAAAACCTCAGCAACGAATGATGGGTAAAGAGGGAAAAATTCTTTGCCGGGGACTGCAGCATATGAGGAAGAGGAGGAAATCATGACAAGAAAGATATCCATAGTTTTAAGTATTTTTTTTCTCATGCTTATCATAGGAGGAAGTGCTTCGGCGCTTACACCATCAGAGCAGCTGGGCAAGTCCATCTTCTTTGACACGAATCTTTCTGTCAACAACAACCAGTCATGCGCGGCCTGCCACGGGCCGGATGCAGGCTGGACCGGTCCTGATGCAGCCATCAACGCAGGAGGCGCCGTGTATGAGGGCTCAGTCGCCGGTCTGTTCGGCAACCGCAAACCGCCGTCAGCCGCCTATGCAACACCAAGCCCGATCCTTCACTACGTGATTCAGAAAAAGGAAGCCCTTTTCATCGGCGGCAATTTCTGGGACGGCAGGGCAACGGGCGAGGTACTCGGCAGCCCCGCCGCAGAGCAGGCCTTGGGGCCGTTCCTCAATCCCCTCGAACAGGCCCTGCCGAGTGCCGCAGAGGTGGTGGCAAGGATATGCGTCAGCACCTATGCGAGTCTGTTCACACAGGTCTGCGGCTCCGATGCCTGTGCCCCGGCAAACGTGAGCGCCGCCTATGACTGTGTCGGCCTTTCTGTCGCTGCCTACGAGGGCTCGACGGAGGTGAACCAGTTCACCTCGAGGTACGATGCATTCCTGAAGGGGCAGATCGACCTCACGAAAGAGGAAAAGCAGGGAATGAATCTTTTTAAGTCAAAAGGCAAATGCGCCAACTGCCATGTCCTCGACCCGGGACCGAATGGTGAGCCGCCGCTGTTCACCGACTTTACCTATGACAACCTGGGTGTTCCGAGGAATCCGATGAACCCCTTCTACAGTGAGCCTGCCTTCAACCCGCTGGGCTTTGCCTGGATCGATCTGGGGCTGGGCGGGTTCCTTGCCTCACGGGTGGACTATCAGCAGTATGCCGCTGCAAATAACGGCAAGATGAAGGTCCCTACGCTGCGCAACGTGGATAAGTGGGCTTCTGCCCTGGGCCCGCAGAGTAAGGCGTATGGCCATAACGGTTACTTCAAGAGCTTGTGGCAGATTGTGCACTTTTACAACACGAGGGATGCCAAGCCGCCCTGTGTGAGTGCCTTCACTCCCATAGAGGATGCGCTCGCACAGGGCTGTTGGCCCGTTCCGGAAGTGCCTGTCAACGTCAACACCAAGGAGTTGGGCAACCTCCATCTCACCAGGGCCCAAGAGGACGCGATCGTTGCATTCATGAAGACCCTGAGCGACGGCTTCATGCCCTGAATCTGACAGGAATATGCGGGGTGGGTGGTGCGCTCACCCCGCCTTTCTGCTGGAGAAGCACGGCTCCGCAGCATGTAGCCTGCTGGTAATCACCACTTATTTCGTTTCTTCCCTAACGCCACACATATTTTGCATGATAGAAGCGGAATAGACATGTTCATTTAAAACTGATAGCGGGAGCTTCATATCGAAATAAGGATGTCATGGTAACGTCATGAATCTGCGGTTTTTTGCACTTTGTCTTGCAATATTCTCTGCCCTTTGATAAGGTACACAGCAGCAGGTTATTTGTAGCATAGGTTTTTTATGAGAAAACAGCATGAAAAGGCGCTTGCTCCATAAAATTCTTTTGCTCATAGCGTTTTCTGCATATACGCTTTCCCCCCTTTCCATTACAATTGATACCCGGCACGTCGTTTCAAGTTGCGAAAAAAGACCCGTGCCGCTTCTTTTTGTCATTAATCTCTTCCTGGAAAAGGTGCTCACTGCTGAAGATGGCGACCAGCATGAAACGTCTGCATCTATTGACACCGTTATCATCAAAAAGAAAAAAGGTCTGCCGCGTAATGCAGAAGCGGTCAGTACTCCGTTACTTATCTCTACCTTCATACCGCATCGGTATATCCCTGTCGAGCATGTCGGATTGCGGCACGTCGTTCAGGAGAAGACGATACAGCCCTTTGGAGGTTTCAGCCTTACCATAGCCGGTCATTCTCCTCCCCGCACATAGCCCTTTGTCTTTCGTCAGGATTGTTGTAGAGGACCAACGGCAAGGTCCTTTTTCCCTTCAGAAATAACCAATGTCATAGAGGGGGATACCATAGAAAAGAAGCTGTTTTCTGTCTCTGAAGCGCCGTCTAAGAAGATTAGTTATAAGAAGAACACCTCCCTCAGCGGTGCCAAGGTCTCTATATTCATATTCTCACTCTGCGATGAGCCTGAATATCCTAATGGCAGCTGTGCATATTGGTTGGAAGAAGAGAGCGTCGCAATGACCAATGAAAAGTCACTATCCTTGATGATACAGTTTCTCTCTCCGGCATTGATTTCTTCCCGCTGCGCGATGTGCAATTTGAATGGAAAAAAAGCGATGGATCGTAGCAACTGCTCAGCAGCCGGCGGGACATGTGCTGTGTGGTCCCCTGTTTCCTCTGGAGTGCTTCCAGTAATTCCGGTATGCCGGGAGGGTCAATAATGAGCCTTTCAGCGGGACTGGTATGTACTGCAACGTCGCATTCAATCACGGCAAGAGGACTATCGGTGCCAGAATTGGTATTGGCGCTCATTAGATTCAGCAGGACATCATAATGCAACAGCAAGCGGAGGTAGAGGCGCTGAATGATCGGTTGGAAATGATCAAAGCTGTATTGGCAGGGCAGTTATGAAATAGGTCTGACCTGCTGACAGGACGTTCTCTATGACCAAGAGCAGTCCAAGACACACAAGGCAGTGATTTTCTTTTACGATGTTTACTGCTCCGTAAATGGGAGATGTTTGAAAAATGCTTTCTGAAATAAGAACAGAGTAAGAATAATTAAAGGAGGGTATCATGAGAAATGGAAGAAGTTCATTACTAGGAAGCACTGCGATGTTGTTTCTTTTAGGCATTTTCGTTCTTTTCTCACCGGCTGAAGCGGAAACAGCGGGGGGCCCGAGCGACTCAGAAAAATTGAGTATGCCAGTAAACGATCCCGCCGCTGTATTTTCCGATTCTCTAACGCTCTTAACTCCGAATGGAGGAGAGATACTAGCATCAGGTTCAACATACGCGATTACGTGGAGTGCAGCTTCGGGTGCGGTAAATTTCAAACTTAAATATTCTGTTGATAATGGGTTGACATGGTATGTGATAGATAAAAATGTCACGGCAACAAGTTATAACTGGAAAGTTCCGACCCCTTCTAAAAATAAGAAAAATTGCCTTGTAAAGGTAATAGGGTTTAATTCCAGCGGANNTCACAGCGCCAAATGGTGGAGAAATCTTGTCATCGGGCGCTACGCATGAAATGACCTGGATAACGAATGAAACCATGGCGCTCGTAACTGATGTAAGCCTCTTTTACAGCACTAATGGGGGATTAAAATGGAAAAAGACATACGGAACATATGTTGTAGGCACAAATGGGGGAAGTGCTTCGTGGTCATTGCCAAACGTTTCAAAATCAAAAACTAAGTGTAAGGTAAAAGTCGTACTCAGAGATGGGAGCGGAAAAAAGGTTGGAAGTGATACAAGTGATGGATATTTTACGATAAGTGCTGATCCGACGACTACCTACCCCTTAACGGTGAATAAGAACGGGACCGGCACCGGCACAGTAACGAGTTCACCCGCCGGCGTCAGCTGTGGGACAGACTGCGTTGAGAACTATGCCAGTGGTACGGTCGTGACACTCACAGCGTCTGCCACCAGCGGGGCGACGTTTGCGGGGTGGTCCGGAGATTGCGCCGGCACGGGTACGTGCACGGTGACCATGAGCCAGGCAAGGAGCGTGACCGCTACCTTTAGCGTGCAGACAACAACCTATCTCTTAACGGTGAATAAGAACGGGACCGGCACCGGCACAGTAACGAGTTCACCCGCCGGCGTCAGCTGTGGGGGAGACTGCTCTGAGAACTATGCCAGTGGTACGGTCGTGACACTCACAGCGTCTGCCACCAGCGGGTCGACGTTTGCGGGATGGTCCGGAAATTGCGCCGGCATAGGTACGTGCACGGTGACCATGAGCCAGGCAAGGAGCGTGGCCGCTACCTTTAATACATCATCGCAGACCGTAACCTTAAATCCCCTATATGACAATATGGTTATGAAAATGTCCTATGGAAGGTGCAGTACTAATAACAATACCGTCTGCACCTCAGATTTTGATTGTGCCCTACTGCTTGGTTCCGGGACCTGCAAGTTTGCCGAAGAAAACCTCGTATATCAAAATTCTACCCTGCCAGTGGGATGTCAATGGCTATATGATATTAATTTTGGTAGCCAGCAATATACTTGCTACCAAAGTCTTGTCAGGTTTAATACAAGCAGTCTCGCCGGAAAAACGATCGACAGTGCGATATTGAAACTTGTAACGATGTCCTGCGGTGTCGGCTACTCTCCCAGGCAGTGGCATGTCAGGGCAATGTACACTTCATGGAACCCTGCAACCGTGACATGGAATATCATCGAGCAATCGCAATATCAACTTGGCTCTGAAATAATCCTTAATCCTCCCTGCTATTTTGGACAGTCCCAGATATTCGAGATTGATTTGACCAGTACGGTACAGAACTGGTCGAGCGGAGCTTGGAACAACTATGGCCTAATCTTCGGCTCTCACGACTACACATTTCCGTATATCACTTCATTCGATGCCTTTGAGTTTTACAGTCTCGAGGATACTGGACAGGACTGGCCGAAATTGATTGTGACGTACCACTAGGATCAGAAGCGAAGTGCCTGTTCAGCATATATTAGCGAAGGAAATGAGATGAATGGTGAGACTAAACGGTTTGGCGTGTCTGAGTCTTACCATTCATCTCAAAGAACTGAATGACTGCTATATGGCATGAAGATCGTGGTGCTGAGGGCTCACCCGACAATTCGGTTGTCAGTGAGCAAGACAACAAAGGAGGTTCACTTAACATTAGGCATGTGGATGTCAACACGAAGACTTCAGGTGCGGATAAGCATTTCCTTTCGAAACAACCGAAGCCCGATCTATCATTCCTTCTATACCTGACACTTTGCAGCTCTCTACGAAGAGCGGCACGTTAAAGCAGAAATCCTTGCCGGTCGAATCTTTGTGAAAAGGGTTCCCAGTACATGGAAAGAAGCTATGTCGGGAGCCCTCTCTTCAAATGAGGATGCTGCTCCTCGGCAATGCCCTTCTTCTGAAGAACAGCATCGAATCTCGACATTATGTCATCTGGAACAGTCCGCATCGGTATTGAAGAAGTTACTGTCTAACACAACACAGTGAATATTGACCAACCTGAAAAAACATAATGATATCAGATAGATACGTCAACTATAAATCGTGAAATAGATTGACAGACCCTTTTTGCTTTGATACCATTCTGATATTGGCGAGAAAACTATTCAATATATGGTTAGCTTCCAAATATCTGTGATGAAAACAAGAACACTAGACAATCTATGTCACTTTGCAATGATTCTGTCGTCCAAGACTGAAGGACGAGGCGGCGTATCATGGCGGGAACAACAAGCCTCGCTTGTATTCGCAAAACTATGCGTTACGTGCATCAGCTTTCTTAGACTAATTCCGAGAAGTTCTTTTTTTACTTCGACAAAGGGCCTGAATATTTGGGACTTGTCATCGGCTGCATCACTTGCACGCAATATAATAGAATCCTACTGTGTTCTCTACTATATTGGAAGAGATAAGTCATCAGACACTGAGCACGAGTTCCGTGAGCTTTTGTGGGAATATCATGACGCATTCGAAAGATATGAAATGCTGAGGACCACTCTGCCGTCCTCTGCTAATATTTCAGACATCGCAGCTCTTTTTGAAGCTCTGAAAGTTCTAATTCAGAACTCTGCATATTTCAATACTCTTTCAGCTGGCTATCAAAAAAGTCTGCTCGATGGGAAAGACTTTAAAATTGTATCAAATGTCGATATCTGCAAACACGCTGGCATTAGTGAAAGATATTACAGGTCAGAATACAAGTACTGCTCAGCCTTTGCTCATACAGCCCCGTTTTCGATTTCCCAACTCGATGCCTTCCGCGCAGGAGCACCGGATGCTGAACCAATTCTCGAACATCTGGTTCAGGTGACTACAGGTTTCCTTACAGTTGCTATCCGTGATTACGTATGGATTTTCCCTGATCAAACTTCAGAAATAACATCAGAAGTCGCTGATTGTATCAAATATTGGGAGCAGATTCTTAGGTGGGAGAAGTTGCCTGAGTTTAAAACGTACAATGAATAATATTAATCGAATCGGAATCTAACCATTCGGCTCAAGAGGGTCGCGAAAAGCAGCGCCCCTCAGCCGAGCCATTATCAGCCATGAACACACTTGCTCGACTACAAAATTGGTACTCACATCAATGTAATGGCGAATGGGAACATTCATCTGGCGTTAGCATTCAGTCTTGTGACAATCCGGGGTGGTGGGTAAAAATCAATCTCGCAGGGACGCCTCTGCAGAAGAAGCCATTCATAGAAATCGCAGAAGGAGTTGACGCACATCGCTTCGCGCAAGGCTTGCGATGGTTGAGTTGCTACGCCGAAAATGGCATCTGGCATGGCGCGGGTGACGAAATGAAACTGGAGCGTATTCTTGCAATATTTCTTACGTGGGCCGAAGAAAATGGCGACTAAGTAGCGTAGACATATCATGGAAAGAGAAAAGACGCGTTCTGAGATCAGCTGTCGCGCCAATGAGGTATTTCATGCCGATGCTTTGACCACGCCCCAGATGACGCTGCGCGGTGGTTACGCAGCGGACAGCTATGATTTCGCACCACCATACGATCCAGATCTCGATAAACTGACGGATACGTACCTTGAGGCATACACTTTCTGGGGTCTTGCTTATCTTGACCCTGCTTCGTGGCGGCACTACTTGCCCCACCTGATCGACTATACGTTCCGACATATGGACGATCCTAAGATGGTAGTTGAAGGACTGCTCCATAATCTGAGGCCACCCGATCGGGAGCCCCCACGATTGGCCTCCCTCACAGCAGAACAGGAGGCCGTAATCGTCGTCTTCCTGGAGGAGGTGGCCTTCAGTGAAGACTCTGCGAACAGGGACTTTGCTATGCAGGTCCTCGAAGAATGGTGGATTCCTGATGCGTTATACCGAAAGCGCTAACCCATTGCTTAACCGGACTGCCGCGAAAAACCGCGTCAGCCAATTATCTCTGAGTTCGTCATAATCGCATGACGGCAATCGAGCACATCAAGGCCGCGCAACAGGCCAAGTTGATTGACGAAGACGGGGAGCCAGTGACGATCGAGTTGCTGCCGCCGCTGACAGGAGATGAGATCGACAACCTGCACGCGCGCGTTGAGCAACCTTTACCAGAGGAACTGAGGACGCTTCTGTCCTTTTGCTCGGGGATTGGTGGATGTCTCGACGGGATTGACTTTACAGGTGCTGACATGGCCTTTGAGCAGAAGGAGGTATTCCCGCACGGTCTACCCATTGCACGCGATGGATTTGGGAATTTCTGGGTTCTTGATATCACTCCGCTGACCGTTGGGGTAGTGCCGGTGTTCTTCGCGTGTCACGACGCGCCCGTGGTGTTGTTTCAGAGCCCGGACCTTGCATCCTTTCTTTGTGAGGTCTTCCGTATGATTACGCCGCCGCATAAGTCTCTGGTGGACGATGTGCATGAGGACAGGGTATTCGATGTTTGGCGGAAGAATCCGGGAGTGATGGACCAGCCGACCGCAGCCGCTTCTTCTGACGCCGAGATACGCGCCTTTGCTGCGGGGCTACCTAAGCATTTTCAAGTGGTCGACTTACGCAGGGTCAGCCCAGGCATGGGGTTTTCATGGGGCCGATATGGGCCTCGGACTGAGCTGCGACGTCATGGTTACGAGAGGATATTCGGATATGCAAAGGCACCAAGCACACGACTCTTCGCGAAGATCTTTGGCAGATAAGGAGGCGAACAAGTCGGTGGAGCGAAGGGCGCTCGTGCTCACTCCTGTTACCGTAGACGTTCTCCCTGTCGATTATTTCGCAAAGGGTGTCCTCCAGGCAGCTGAGGGCACGTGCGAGCAACGCAGAGAACTTGACTTTGCAGCGCTGTCGGGTAGCAAGAGGCTGTAGTAATACAGTCATAAAGAGGATACGTCCACGGTGATATCGGCGATTAAACCCTGAATTCCACTTCCCGGCGACTGAAGGGGCAACGGAATTTGAGTGAAGCCGCCGTGAGCTTCAAGCCTTCCCGGTTTTTGTTTCCCCTGCCATATTTGGGGTCGCCCATGACCGGATGTCCTATCATCTCGAAATGGCGGCGTATCTGGTGCGTGCGGCCGGTCTGTATCAGTACCCTTACGGTCGAGACATTGGCGGCCTGATCATAGGCCTCGACAATATAATCAGTAACTGCCGGTTTGTTATCGAGCGGCAGTTCAATCCTGCCGCTCTTTTTCTTTGATTGCAGATCACCGAGCACCTCGATATGATATTCCTTCACGACCTTATTGTCCCTGAAAAGTTCGGACAGCTTGGCAGCCGCCTTACCCGAATGGGCGATCAGCATCATGCCTGCTGCCTCGCGGTCGAGCCGGTGCACGAGAAAGACCTGCCGCTTGCCCTTAAAATGCACTTCCGCCAGCCTGAGCAGCGAGCAGTGATCGCCGTAGGGCGAGCCCTGGGCAAGGAGACCCGCAGGCTTGAACCACACCGTGTAGTCCCTGCGGTCTGCAATGAGACAGGGCAGGGGAGGCACCAGGGAAAGGACTCGGGGATCGTAGTTGATTTCGAGGGTATCGCCCGGCTTCAGCAGCACCGAGCCGTTCCGTATACGGCTCTTCCTGTTTCTCCGGGAGAGCCAGACCGCTCCTTTTGCGAGCGCTTCAGCGATCTTTTCACGGGCCAGACCGGTCTTTGACACCAGGATCTCCCGCGCTGTTACCGGATGGTCCTGATCGAAGGGGATCTTGCAGGTGAATGAGGGATCCATTGGGCGCATCGGTCTATTGTAGCATCTGCAGGAGTGCCGGGGATATGCATGCCGCGTAAGCACCCGATAGTGCTGAAGCTGCTTCTGCGGTATACTGGAAACGGAAAGCACCGATGAAAGACTCCGGAACAGTGAGCATGCGCGGAAAAGGTGAGCAGGAGACAGCCGTCGTGTTCCGCACGAGAGGCCTGACCAAGGTCTATGCCATGGGAGCGGTGCAGGTGCATGCCCTGCGCGGCATTGACCTGGAACTCTATGCCGGAGAGCTGGTCGTTCTGCTCGGGCCTTCGGGCAGCGGCAAGTCAACGCTGTTGAACATCCTCGGCGGGCTGGACACCGCGACAGGCGGTACGGTCTTTTACCGCGATACGGAGCTGACCCGTGCTACCGAAAAGCAGCTCACTGATTACCGGCGCTTCCATGTCGGCTTTGTCTTCCAGTTCTACAACCTCATCCCCAGCCTGACGGCGCGCGAAAATGTGGCAGCGGTCACCGAGATTGCCCAAGCTCCCATGACCCCTGAGGAGGCGCTCGGGATGGTCAATCTCGGCGAGCGGCTCGACCATTTCCCTTCCCAGTTGTCCGGCGGTGAGCAGCAGCGTGTTGCGATAGCGCGGGCAATATCGAAGAACCCGGCGGTCCTCCTCTGCGACGAGCCTACCGGCGCGCTTGATTCAGAGACGGGTGTGGTGGTCCTGGAGGCGCTCGATCAGGTCAACCGCAGGCTGGGAACCACCACGGTCATCATCACGCATAATGCGGATATCGCCGGCATGGCAGACCGGGTTATCCATCTGAGCAACGGACTCATTGCGGAGATCACCCGGAACATTGTGAAGAAATCACCGCAGGAGCTCCACTGGTGATGCCATGAAGGCCCTCGATCAGAAGCTCCGGAGGGACCTCTGGAAGATGAAGGGGCAGGCGCTTGCCATCGCCCTTGTGATCGCAAGCGGCGTCGCCACCTTCGTCATGCTCATCGGTACCATGCATTCCCTCAACGTAACCAGGGACCGGTTCTATCAGGACTACCGGTTTGGGGACATCTTTGCCCCGCTGAAGCGGGCTCCCGACAGCCTTGCACAGCGCATCAGGGAGCTGCCGGGCATTGCACATGTCGAGACGCGTGTCGTTGCCGACGTCAAGCTCGATATTCCGAACTTTTCTGAGCCGGTGACGGCAAAGCTCGTCTCCATACCCGACAGCGGCGACCCGCTCCTGAACCGGCTGCATATCCGCAGGGGCCGGAGCATCGACCCTGCCAAGGACAACGAGGTGATCGTGAGCGAGGCCTTTGCCGAGGCGCACCGGTTCAGTCCGGGCGACCGGTTCGGTGCGGTGATCAACGGACGATGGAAGCGGCTCGTGATCGCAGGCACGGCCCTCTCCCCGGAGTTCGTGCTCCAGGCCCGGCCCGGAGCCATCAGTCCTGATTACCGCCGGTATGCTATCCTCTGGATGGGCAGGACAGCACTCGGCACTGCCTACAATATGGATGGCGCATTCAATGACCTGGTCGCGACCCTGGAGCCCGGCGCTGTGCTGGATGATGTGCTGCTGAGACTCGACGATATTCTTGATGCCTACGGCGGGCTGGGTTCCTACGGTCGAGCGGACCAGCTCTCGAACCGGTTTCTGACGGAAGAGTTCAAACAACTCCAGCGAAGCGCTGAGATATTCCCGACGGTTTTCATCGCCGTTGCCGCTTTCCTGTTGAATGTGGTGATCAGCCGGACTGTGAGTACGCAGCGGGAACAGATAGCGGCGCTGAAAGCCTTCGGATACAGCAACCTTGCCGTCGGCGTCCATTATATAAAGCTGGTGATGCTGATCGTTCTGATCGGCATCGCAGGAGGCATCGCTGCGGGATCACGGCTGGGCCAGGGGCTGGCAAATATTTATATGGAGTTTTACCGGTTTCCGTTCCTGCTGTACGAACTGCGGCTGGCGGTGGTGTTGACCGCGGCGATGATCACGGCTGCGGCTGCTATAGCCGGCACGGTCTATGCCGTGCGAAAGGCGGTGCTCCTGCCGCCTGCGGAGGCCATGCGGCCCGAACCGCCAGCACAGTACCGCAGGACGACGATCGAGCGACTCGGCCTCGGCAGGCTGCTTTCGCAGCCCACCCGCATTGTCTTCCGCAATATCGAACGGCGGCCCTTCAAGTCGCTTCTCACGGTCACGGGCATATCGCTGGCATGTGCTATCATGATAGCGGGAACATTCTCCAAGGATGCCGTCGACTTTATGGTGGACGTGCAGTTCCGGCTTTCCCAGAGGGAAGATATGACCGT
>DKBH01000011.1 GCA_002451165.1 Nitrospiraceae bacterium UBA6905 | reverse complement strand
ATCAGGTGCTTTTCCGACACTATCGACCTGTATTTACCTATCTCATCTTCCGACAAATATATATCCCCGACGCAAATTATCATGTTTTCTTTATTTTTCTTTATTTAATTTAAAATAGAATGTTTTTTATAAAAGAACAATTTGATTTTTATGATAGTATGGACTTGGAGGGGAAAAATGCATATGAGCTTGAGAAAAAAACTGAACTGCTGGGAGTTCAAAGAGTGCGGCCGTCAGCCGGGTGGCATACTTGAAAAAAAACTTGGAACATGTCCAGTAACACTGAATGAGGAGCTTGACGGCATCCATGAAGGTACGCATGCCGGAAGAGCCTGCTGGGCTGTAGCAGGAACTTTCTGCAATGGAGAGGTGCAGGGCACGTTTGCTCAAAAGTTCGGAAATTGCGAGGATTGCGACTTTTACCGCACCGTAAAGAATGAAGAGTTCCCACACTTTACGCTCTCTATGGTACTCCTATCAAAAATAAAGAAGAAATAATCGCCGTAGCGGCATGTCCTTCATCACGACCGTATGGGACTCCTGGGTGGAAAGCGAATAGACTCTTCCGGCACCCCTGATGCCACGATTCTTTTCACTGAAGCAGCGTTATTCCGATTCCTCTCTGGAAAGGTTGTTCAGGTATTCCTCCCACTCAGTCGGCAGCATGTGCTTTTTTTTGCTGTTGCATTCCTTGCAGGCAGGCACCATGTTTGTCTTCGTAGATTTTCCTCCGCGGATAATAGGCACGATATGGTCCATCGTCAGTACCTTCGCCGGGAACGTCTTCCCGCAGTAATAGCAGCGTTCATTGGCAAGCCTGCGCTTCCACCATGCTGAATGCCTAACTTCGCGGGCCTTCGCACGTTCTTTCCTGATCTCGGCCTCACTCACATCAGAAATAAAATGAGCCATGTTTCTACCGTCCGATGCCCCAGTTCACGCTCTGATTCCTCCCCTGACGTTTGGCATGATATAACGCCTGGTCAGTCCTTTCGATCAGTTCTTCCTTGGTCTGTGCGTCGGCAGGCGCTGTCGCTATGCCGATGCTCGCCGTCACCTTCAGGGGCTTGCCGTCAGCAAGAAATACCTCGGCCATGATGGCTTTTCGCAGTCTCTCGGCAAAGTTCTTCGCACCGCTGTTGTCCGTGCCGGGGAGGATAACGGCGAACTCCTCTCCTCCGTAGCGGGCGGCAATGTCCACATCCCTGACCTCATACTTCAGGATCTTTGCAACGCTCTTAAGTACCAGGTCTCCTGCAGGATGACCATAGACATCATTGACCTTCTTGAAGTAATCAATGTCGACCAGCAGCAGCGACAGCTGCGTAGCATATCGCTCGGAACGCTTCAGTTCAGCCGTCAGCCTTTCCTGGAATATCCGATGGTTAAAGAGCCCGGTAAGACCGTCCCTCGTGGCCAGATGCGCTATCTCCTCATGCATCCGAGCATTCGCTATAGACGTGGCAGCCTGGTTACACATCAGCTCGACAAGGCCGATCTGCCTGCTGTCGAGGAATTCCCGCTGGTCCGATACAATACCAAAGACGCCGAGCAGTCCGCCTTCGTAGAACAGCGGCACCACGATGACCGAGCGGCTAACCGCCGGTCTGAACTGCGGTGGGAATACCCTCATGCCATATTGTCGGACATCGCTTACGTATTCCTTGTGCTTGTTGTCCATGGCTAGCCCGATAATCGTACCGCTGAAATCGATCTGCTGCTCTCCCGCGATCTCTCCGGGAAAATATTTGACCTCAAAGCGTGCTTCGGTATATTCGAAAAAAAATGCTTGCCCCCCGAATGCCTGCTTCGCGTAATCACAGAGCTTCTGGACCACGATATCATACCGGATGGACGCCGCAAGTCCTGCGCTGAATTCCTTGATAATCCGGAGGGCCGTAACATCCTGCTTCAGGACCGTATAGACGCGTTCACGTTCCAGAATCCTCGCTATCTGTGTGGAGAACAGCTCTGCGGTCTTCTGTTCGCTCTCGCCAAAGGCGTGATAGCGCGGACTGTCGATTGCCAGGAGGCCCACGGGGGTTGCTCCCTCCAGTACCGGCATCATGATGAGCGACTGGATACGGTCCCGAATGTAGCCGACCGTCGTCGTCTTCTCATCGATTTCGCCGGAGACGAAGGTCTTTCGCTCCCGAAGCACCTGAGCCATGATACCCCTGCCGGTAATAATGAGTTTCCCCTGGTCTTCCGTCGTGCTTCGCAGGGAAAACGTTTCACCGCCGTGCTCGAAAAAATGGACTCCATCAGCAAATACGGCATGTTTGATCGCAGCGAGGATTCCGCGAATCTCCTCGTCGGCCCTCAGCCGCGAAGCAAAATAGTGAGAGATGATTTCATCGCTCCCGAGCGACTCCATCTCCACATCCTTCGCCCTGTCGCGCGCCTCTACACGAATCTTTTCAAGTTCGGCCACAGCCCGCTCTCGCCCCTTGCGCTGCAGGCCATAAAACAATGACGCAGCCGAAGACGTAAAGATAAATGACAAGAAGAATGCAGCCTGCCAAGCAACGTTCTCGTGTGTTATCACAAAGGCCTTCACTTCGGTGAATGGAACAAGGATCGAGAGCGGAATGATGACCTGCGCAGGATACAACGGTATCAGGCCGATAATAAAGGGGAAATAGGCAAGCTGAAGCCATGGCCGGCCGGAGGCATGAACCGCTCCGGCATAGAGAATGACGATCGCAAAAAGGACTTCGATCGTCTGCTCGCGTCGTCTCGAAAGCAGATGCAGGACACCGCAGTAGACGACGGTACCCGCTGCCGTCGGGAACCAGATGCGGGGATATCGTACCGGTATATCAAAAAGAAGGCTGGTCCAGGCAGCAGCAACCAGGACAACAGCGGCGAGCTTTAACCCGTAGCCCTTCCCTTTTTTATCTCCTCTTCGCGATAATATTTTTTGTAGAGGACTTCCCATTCAGAGCTGCCTTCTATGAGTTTCTTTGAGAGTGACAGAAGCTTTTTTCTGACGATCTCATCTATTTCCTCGCCGATCTTGAGCTCTCCGGTAATCGTTCGTTTTATCTCACGCCGAATCGCCGCTTCCTCGTCCTCATCGATATCGATGAGATCAAGGTCGTAGAGTTTGTTCAAGAGGATATGGCTCAGATGCGATACCTTGTCTTCAGACAGCATCATAAGACAAGATTCCTTTCCTTCACCAGCTTCTGCTTCGTAAGTTCAAAAAGCTTCCGGTAATCCATCCGGTTGCGTTCGATATCATTTTCGTGTTTTTTCAAGAGTTCACGCACCTCATCGTTCAGCCGGTCTTCGATCATGAGTTCGTCAAGAAGAATGGCGTCAGTCTGGTCGATAAGTTTTTCCATGGGGATCTTCGCTCTGATCATTTTCTTGGCAAGGAGGTTGTCAATGATCTTTTTTGCCATGACCGGCACCCATGATTTTGGGATGCGCATCTTACCGTTCCACGAACGATATGAGCGCAATGTTCCGAGCGCGCATGATCGCTTCGCTCAGAGCCCTCTGATGCAGGGCGCAAGTACCTGTCATTCTCCGGGTCAGTATCTTGCCGCGCTCGGTGAGATGGTTCCGCAAAAGCTTGACGTCCTTGTAATCTATGAACTCCACCTTCTCCGAGCAAAATCTGCAGAACTTTCTTCTCTGAAATCTTTTCTGTGGTGCTGCCATGCTGTCTCCTTTCTCTATCTGCCGTCGCTGTTTTCGTTAGAAGGGTTCGAGATCCGTCGTCTCATCAGGCGGCGTGAGATCTTCCGCAGCGGAACTGTCGTGCACCGTCTCTTCTTTCCTGCCGCCGAGAAACCGGACACCCTGCGCCACAACCTCGAACCGTGATTTCTGCTGACCCTCAGACTCCCAGCGCCGTTCCTGCAGCCTGCCTTCGATGAGAACGGAACGTCCTTTTGAGAGGTGCTGGGCGGCTGTCTCGCCCTGTTTGCCCCATACCACAATATTGATGAACAGTGTCTCGTCCTTCATGCTGTCCCCCGACTTGAACCGCGTGGTCGAGGCAATCCTGAGCGTACATACAGGCGTACCCTGGGGTGTATATCTAAGCTCGGGGTCTTTGGTCAAATTGCCTATGAGAATAACCTTGTTGAACATTTAGACCTCTTTCTTTGCCTGTTCCGCTTCTGCTGCCGCCTGGGCTGCGGCCTGCGCCGCCTCGAGCGCCTTAACCTGTTTGGGGCCGAGCTTGATCACCATATATTTGATGACCGGATCGAAGACCTTATACAGTTCTTCAAGCTTCTTGATCGTGGAGGCCGGCGTCTTGAAAACAAAGAGGACATAAAAGCCTTTCTGCTGCTTTTTGATCTCATAGGCAAGTTTTCTTCTTCCCCAGAGGTCTGCCTTGACGGTTTCGCCGCCGCTATTCGTCACAATGTCCCTGATCTTGGTAATTGCGGCATTGATCTCTTCATCGGGGAGCGCGGCATTGAGGATGACGATGTTCTCGTAGATGCTCATGCAAACACCTCCTTATGGATTTTTCCTGATGAACAGGATTAAAGCCCTTCCCAAAGAGAAGAGCAAGGAGCTTATTTTTATACCACAGGTAAGAATATTCCGTCAAACAATGGGGACGGACAGAGAAGATTACCCGTGTGATGCTTCTGATCATCTCTTTCCCGCACTATCCGTTTGGACCGTTGCCCGGCCTCTTTTTTCCTGATGATTGATTTATAATGGAATATGCTCACTTCCATCCGCGAAAAGGTGCTCGCAGAAAGACGTATTTCCGAGGAAGATGCTCTGCGGTTGTTTGAGTCAGACGACATCTTCACCCTCGGCGCCCTTGCCTCCCATGTCGCTAACCGGAAAAACGGCAGGAACGCTTTTTTTATTCGGAATCGGCATGTCAACCCTACGAATATCTGTGTGAACCGTTGCAAGTTCTGCGCGTTCAGCAGGTCAAAGGGTCAGGAAGGCTCTTTTGTGCTCACCATTGATGACATCATTGGGAAATTGTGCGGCGGGCAAAGGGAAACAGCTACTCTGCAGAAGAAAAACCATGCTCGCCGCGCCTTGCGCCTGACTACAAAGGGATTCTCAGAGGTCCATATCGTGGGCGGACTTCACCCTGACTGGCCGTTAGAATATTACCTCGATATGCTGTCAGCTATAAGCAAGAGGTTTCCGAAGCTTCATATCAAGGCTTTCACGGCTGTCGAAATCGACTATTTCTCGAAGATCAGCGGCCGTTCGCTAAAAGACATATTCCGTGCTCTGAAAAAGAGCGGACTCGGCTCCATGCCCGGAGGCGGTGCAGAGATATTCCGTGAAAGTGTCCGCAGCAGCCTCTGCCCTGAAAAGATTTCAGGGGAACGCTGGCTGGAAGTGATGGAGACAGCCCACGAGGTCGGTATAAGGACCAATGCTACCATGCTCTACGGCCATGTGGAGGACCTTGCTGACCGGGTGGATCATCTTTCACGGCTGCGGGACCTCCAAGACAGGACAAAGGGTTTTCAGGCCTTCATCCCCCTTGCCTATCACCCGAAGAACACGGAGATCGAAGGCAGCTACACCTCGGGCATTGACGATCTTAAGACCGTGGCGGTCAGCCGCATCTTCCTCGACAACTTCGACCACATCAAAGCGTACTGGATCATGCTCGGGGAAAAGATATCCCAGCTCGCACTTCTGTTCGGTGCCGACGATATCGACGGCACAATCATCGAGGAAAAGATTACTCATTCCGCAGGGGGACTGAGCGGTGAAAGACTGACTGCCGAGCAGCTGGTAAATCTGATACGGAAAGCCGGCAAAATCGCTGTTGAGCGAGATTCCTTCTACCGAACCATACGGGTATATCCGTGATAATGCTGGAAGAAAAGCGCCGCGTCAGCAAAGAGGAGGCTCTTTCCCTGTTTAAGAACGCCGACCTGCTCGGCTTAGGTATGTGGGCTGACATCATACGAAAAAAACTGCATCCCGAAGAGGTCTGTACCTTTGTGGTCGACCGCAACATCAACTATACAAACGTTTGCATCAACAAATGCACCTTCTGCGCCTTTTGGCGTGATGCTGACGATGCGGATGCCTATCTTCTGGACCACGAGACGATCTTCCGGAAGATCGAAGAGACGATCGCTCTTGGCGGGACGCAGATACTGATCCAAGGCGGACTTCACCCGAACCTCGACATCTTTTTCTATGTTGACCTCCTCCGCTCGATCAAGGAGCGGTTCGATATCAATGTCCATGGGTTCTCCCCTCCGGAGATCTGTTTTATTTCTGATGCTTCCGATCTGACCATCGGGGAAACGCTTTCTATCCTGAAGGCTGCAGGCCTCGACTCTATCCCGGGCGGCGGTGCCGAAATCCTTTCCGATCGGGTCCGCGAGATATTGAGCCCGAAGAAGATACGATCATCGCGCTGGCTCGAGGTCATGGAAACGGCCCACAGGATAGGAATGCGGACGACCGCGACCATGATGTTTGGCAGCATCGAAACCCCCGATGACATCGTCACCCACCTGGATGCCATACGAAGGCTTCAGGACAAGACCGGCGGGTTCACTGCCTTCATCCCCTGGACGTTCCAGCCGGGAAATACGGAACTGGAAGCAGCGGGCAAAAATAAGAAGGCGAAAAGCAGAACAGCCCGGACTGCCAAGATCAGCGTTCAAAGTCCGGCCACAGCGGTAGAATATCTGCGGGTATTGGCGATCTCACGGATATATCTTGACAATGTGGACAACATCCAGGCTTCATGGGTAACGCAGGGTCTTAAGACAGCACAGGTCGCCCTGCGCTTCGGGGCAAACGACTTCGGTTCCACCATGATCGAGGAGAATGTCGTCGCTGCAGCCGGTGTGAGCTGCGCATCCTCTCTGGACGACATTATCGGCGCCGTCCGCACTGCCGGATTCGTACCGGCCCAGAGGGATACTCTTTATAACCTGCTCAGGGTTTTCTGACCGTAAATCCGCCCGGCGCTGCCGGTCAGAGATATTCGCTTGTCCGCTTCGCGCAGCGCTGATCGTACCTGCAGACCCGCATTCCGCGGCACAAAAGCAGTTTACTTCTCTTTCCTAAACAGGTATATTTCAAGTAGCACTAACTTATCCTGACAAGGAGGGTGTCTATGCCTGCATACGAATATAAGTGCAAAAGCTGCGGCAAAGAATTCACCGTATATCTTTCCATGAGAGAATTCGATGCGCATCCGAAGATCACCTGTCCGAAATGTGAAAGCAGCAGCGTCGAACGGAAATTCACACCTTTTTTTGCGAAGACGAGCAAGAAGTCGTAGCCGCGGAAATACCACGTACCTGCAGTGATGAAAAATGGAAATGTTTGCTTATGCATCTTCAAATAGCACTGCCCTGATGGCATGAACCACTCGGTGTTAAGAAGAAATGGCAGTGATTATATTTAAGGTAATGGGACACCATTTAATTATGGACGAAGCTATCTTTCCTGCTGCGATCTGAAAGCATACGACATACGATAAGAAGGGTGGTGTCGTTGGAGTAAGAGAACTTGTACTTGCCTTGTCAAAGAATGCTTACTGCGGTCTTTCCGCGCCTCACTGGGTTATTTCACGGCCCCTGCGTTTATTTACGCTATCCTGAGTGAAGAATTCTTCCAGCAGTTTGTCTATTCCCCCCTTCTCATACATTCTGGCCTATACTGCATATATTTAGATAGTTCTTCCTATACATTCTAATAGTGCCCGATAATTAGGAACAAAAATTGCTAAAATCCTTAAGGTTCTTCAAGAAAAGCAGAATTAGGACAACTCGTTACTGAAGAATTTGAGAAGAGAAATGGGCTGGCTTAGACGGGTGAGACTCGTAAGATACTGCGTGGGTCTGAACCATCATGATGAAAGGAATTTCTTACTATGGATTATTACTGCATGCTGAAGAAACAACTTTTCCTGTTTGTCGTTGTCGTCTTTATCTGTCCCACAGCTTCCCTTTTTGCCAGCATTGCAGAGACAAGTCATAATCTCTCGGCTACGGGAAGCGGCACACGCGTGACCGACCCCTCCGTTACTACGTGCTCGCTATGTCATGTTCCACACGGAGGACAGGCATTAGACGGTAAGCCGCTCTGGGCTAAGGCAGAACCTGCAGCTCCTGTTACGTACAGGCTTTATGGCAGTGGTTCTACGCTGTCGGGTACTTTGATCAATCGCCCCGGCGCATCATCCCTTTCCTGCCTGTCTTGCCATGACGGAACCATAGGTCTGAGTGCAACCATAAAGAATGGCGTCACAACAACCGCTGCCATGACGACAACCCTGCCTGGTGGTCTTTCGCCGACAGGTGCTTTCCAGCCGACCAATGTCGACCCGTCAACTGGTTATTCCCCTTATATCGGCACTAACTTAACAAATGCTCATCCTATCGGCTTCCCTTTTCCGGCAGGAGGGTACGGAGGCGGCGGGGGTGTTCCGGGGATATCTCTGACTATCGTCAATGGCGGAACGCCTGATGCTCATCTGCATGGCGGAACCGATACAAAGTATCCATTGTTTCAGTCGGGAGGTGCAGATATTTTTGAGTGTCCAACCTGTCACGATCCCCATCTCACTCCTGTTGCTGGACAAACAAAATTCCTTAGGGCGCGCAATGCTCTTATCTGTCAGGATTGCCATAATGTCAAGTAAGAGAGCTGTTCTTTCAGGAAGTCTTGAAAGAATCACATCGACAGTTCTCGGTTTTGTATGGAGAGCATCACTACGGTAAACTTGCCTGAGCTATCCGGCCGCTAGCGACTTTAAGAGAATTGAAAAGGAACCACTTCTCGCAAGCATTTATTTTCTATCCTTATCCCCATAATCTTCCTAGTTACCGGTTCTCGAAACGTATTGCATGATAGTTGCTAGTCAACAAAAAGGCAGCTCCAACCTACATCATAAGCTTTCGTATCAGCAGAAGTTCTCGGTCACATATACCTTGCCGTCGTGAGACAACGCCACACCGATTCCCTGCCGCTTGAAGTATGTTGTGAGGATATTCTCCCGGTGGCCCCTGCTCTGCATCCACCGCTTCACCACCGAGGCGGCAATCTCTTCCTCGCTGCTCCAATCATATGATGGAGCGCCGTTGCGGTACGCGACCGAGGAATAGAGGTTGTCCTGAGCTATGTTCTCGGCACCGAGACAGATTTCATTGCCGTTGCGAAGCTTACAAACAAATCCTCCGGCACGATAGCGGTCTATGAATGACCTGCCCTCAGGGTCATTATGAGAAAAGAACTTTCTTTCCACCATGTCCCTACTGTAGCTGCGCGCTATCTTGTTCAGGCTCTCATTCCAGGAAAGGCCGGAGAGACCCTTTTTCTTCCGCTCCGCATTGATCAAGTCATGGATCTTCCGCTCCAACCGCCCGATGTCTACATTATGCTTTCTTCCCGTCGACCGAGAGGCCGCAGCAGTGTTCCGCGCCTTTGAAGGCTCCCGTCCAGCACTTGCGGCGTTCATGATGAACAACAGCGCAAAGCCCGCAACAATACACATAAGGCCAAAAAACATCCTTTTCATCGCCATAGCATACCCCTTCCGGCAGGTTGCCTGCCTCTTTTCAAATCGTCCCGCTATAGTATAAACTTCACGGTATATATAACCTACCATATTTCAGGAGGGTTTCATGGCACCGATAAAAAGGATAGGAATCATAACCAGCGGGGGCGACTGCGGCGGTCTGAATGCGGTCATCAAAGGTGTGGCCAGAGAGGCGTACGCCCTTGGTATCGAATCGGTCGTCATACCGAACGGCTATGCGGGGCTGTACAATCTTGTGGAGCTCCCTGAAGTCGTGCATCTCAATGCCGAGCGCGTCAGCCGCATCGAGGCATCGCTTGCAGGATCAGAGGCGGGCCATTCACGGGTTAAGATCAGCAAGATCAAGGATGACAAGAAGTATGACCGTATCAAAGACGGTCTCAAGAAGTTCGGCATCGATGCGCTCATCATCAGCGGCGGCGACGACACCGGGAGCGTTGTCGTAGACCTTTCGTCACACGGCATCCCCTGCATCCATGTGCCAAAAACCATGGACCTCGACCTTCAGCCCTATAGCGTCGGCGGCGACTCGTCGGTCAACCGGATCGCTGTATTCACACGGGACCTCAAGACCACAGGATTGAGCCACAACCGTGTTCTGGTCATTGAAGTGTTCGGCAGGTATGTTGGTCATACTGCCCTCCGCGGCGGCGTCGGCGCTGAAGCGGATTGCATCCTCATACCGGAGATACCGGTGGATTTCGACGTCGTTTATGACCATATGAAAAGTACCTATTTCGGCCGAGTGATGAGGAGCGACGTGCGCGCCGGAACCTATATCATTGTGGTTGCCGAGGGATTAAAGAATGCAAGCGGCGAAATGCTGTACGACGAATCTGCAGGCGTTGACGCCTTTGGCCATAAGAAGCTGGCCGGTGCAGGCAAATTTGTCCGGCAGCAACTCGAAAAGAGACTCAAAGCAGACCCCGAGGTCGTAGCGTTCATGAAAAAGTCCGGCATGTATGCCCCGGGAGTCTATGAGATCCCTGAAGTGCGGGAAGTAACGCCGGGTCACCTTGTCCGATGCGGCGGGTCATCAGCCTTTGACGTCAACTTCGGCTACAAGACCGGCGCAGCAGCGGTATTTCTGCTCCTCAGCGGCAGGGGAGGGGTCACGGTGGTTAATGTCGATGGAGACCGTATCTATTTTGAAGAAACATCCGAAGCCATAAAACGGCGGGAAGTGGATCTCGGTGAAATCAGTCTTTACGAGAGCCTCGGTACCTGCTTCGGCAGGAAGCCGGAAACGTATACCCACACATTCGTCGAAGTGAAGGACAGAATCGTACGGCATCTGTAATACCATACCGGGGAACAACAGCGGCACGAAAACCTTGCGGTTTGCATGCCGCTGTTCTTTGGACTCCGCCCGACCTATGCTAAGATTGATTCAATGGAAAGCATCAGCCAGAAAATAGACGCTTTTTTCAATAGGAAACTCTGGCGGACAGACCAGGAATCTGCCGACAAGGCTGCTTCTCTCCGGATCAGGGCTGTTCGCATTCTCTATGTCCTTATCAAAGGTTCTCTTGACGAACAGCTCATCCTGCGGGCAATGAGTCTTGTCTATACAACCCTTCTGTCGATCGTGCCGCTCCTAGCGGTGAGCTTCTCCGTATTAAAGGCCTTTGGTGTCCATACGCGCTTTTTGATCTTCCTCTACTATTTCCTCGAGCCTCTCGGCCAGAGCGGCATGGACATATCCATGAAAATCATCGGTTTTGTCGAGAACGTTAAGGTAGGCGTACTCGGCTCCATCGGCCTCTCCGTACTCGTCTACACGGTCCTGTCCATGATCCAGAAGATAGAAAGTGCACTCAATTACATATGGAACATCAGGGATACGCGGGGGTTTTCCCAGCGTTTCAGCAATTACATGAGCGTCCTTCTCATTGGGCCGGTCCTCATTTTTTCAGCCGTGGGCATCACCGCCTCGCTCATGAGCAGCGCGGTCATGCAGAAGCTCATGCAGATCCACCTGCTCGGCATCATCATTTATGCCATCAGCAGGATCATGCCTTACCTGTTGGTCAGCACCGCCTTTACACTGATCTACATCTTTCTTCCCAATACGCGCGTTCGGTTCCGGGCCGCACTATCGGGAGGCATTGCAGCAGCAGTCCTCTGGCAGACAATCGGCTGGATTTTCACCTCCTTTATTGCGACATCCGCTCATTATTCAGCCATTTATTCCGGATTTGCAACAATCATCCTATTCCTTATCTGGCTCTACTGGAACTTTTTGACCCTGCTGATCGGTGCAAAAGTCTCATTCTATGTCCAGCATCCCCATCTGCTTGCTGCAAGAGGTGGTGGTCCTTCCCTGAGCAGCAGAGGGAGAGAAAAGGTTGCACTGGCCATTATGTTTCTCATCGGCCGCAGTTTCCATGTCAATGGACCGCCATGGGATTTCGATTCCCTTACGAAACGGCTGCGTATATCTGCACCCCTCGTTCAGCAGGTTCTCTTCATTCTCAAAGAGAAAGGTCTATTGGCGACGACGAGCGGCGAACCGCCGGCATACATTCCGGCAAAGGATCTCGAGATCATAACTCTGAATGAAATCATAGAAGCCGTGAGGACCTCGGGAGGGGACTCCGCTTTTCACGGAAATACCCTAACTTCCTTTGCAGCGGCTGAGAGCATCATGGAAAGCGTTGATAATGCCATTGCATTGTCTCTGGAAAATCAGACACTGCGAAGTCTCATCGTGGACGCGGACGCAAGAACGTCCTGAGTACTGCCCTACTCATTTCTTAGTTCTGCAGGTAAAATGGGACTATGATGCCCAGAAAAAACAGACTCTGCTTTACGCTGTCGGCCTTTCTGGGTACGCTCCTATTAATTGCGGTCATTGTCACCTATTCCCAGTACCTGACACTCAAGAAAACTCTCATTGCGCGAATATCGGACAGGGCCACGTCACTCGTGGGACAGAAAGTTGATATAGGTGATATCTTTCTGAGCACGGCAGCAGGAATTATCTTTCGGGACATCATCATCCGAAACCCGGAAGGTTTTGTGCAGGGAACCCTCCTCAGGATACCCCAGGTACATATCGGCATCAGATACCGTGAACTGTTTAAAGGCAGGTTCTCGTTCAGGGGCATAGAGATCATGTCTCCCGAGCTCACTCTGATAACCGACAACAACGGGAATACGAACATATCAGATGTCCTGATGCGGTTCCTTTCACGGAAAGGTACCGCAACCTATGAGGTTGATGCGCTGGTGATACGAGACGCCCAGTTCGCCGTAAATGCCGATCCCCTTCTGGCTATCCGGAACATTAAGGTAACCCTAAACGGACTTTCTTCCGACCCAGGAGCAAAAACGACGGTAAAGGCATCTCTGGTATTCCTTGGCGGCAATACTCTTACAGCCAATGGCTGGGTGTTTCTGAAGGATCCCGCGGGCAGATTCAGTGTTGACCTGGCATCAGATATGAGCGATCCTTCCCTATTTTCGCGGAGGCTCGCCCCATACGGGATAGATATCACAACAAGCAGGGCGCATCTGGCATTCCATGCCGAAGGCGACAGGGATAAGGGCATAAAGATCAACACAGATGCAGATCTGAGGAGCACTGCGTTTTCTATCTTCAGAAAGACCGGCAGGGACTTGTCATTGCATGCTGATGCGTTCCTTGATCTTGCTGCAGGTGCAGCCACTATCAACAGTGCAGTCCTCAGGGCAGGAGAAGCATCGACGGTGAGGATGACGGCATCTGTCCATTCGCTGCGACAGGCACCCTCGTATGATGCGGAGATACGGATCGAACGCCTTGACCTCTCAGCGCTGAATATTATAAAAGGCGCCACGGCAGGAGGGATCGTCACCTCGGACGTGATCCGTCTGAAAGGCATCCTTGCCTGGACCCTCCCAGAGGTGAACGGGACGGTCATGATAAAAGGCGGCTCATGGGAGATGGAGAAGACCGCGATGGCGTCTGTTGACGGAAGACTGATCTTCGCCTCTCACAAGCAAACGTCAGTGCAGGCCGAAGCCTCCACGCGGATATACAAGGTAGGAGGCCTCGTATTCGAGAAGCCTGCTACTTTGCATATTACCCTTGAGGGTAAAGGGATCCCCGATAATATGGCCCTAACATCGAAGCTTGATTTCTCCGATGTCGACACAGCCCTTAATACCAAACATCTCATCGTTAAAAATGCGGCAATCTCCTTCGGTGGGAGAATAAAAAAAGGAGACGTCTCCGGCACAATAGCAGCTGCAGCCGCCGACATGAGCTATGGGGGATTCATCTTGCAGGACTTCTCCTTACAGCTCGGTATCGATCACAACAACGGCATGACGGTGCTGCAGGGCATGAAAGCCGCGAGCGACCGGCTGCAGGGAGCGGCCGACGCTGTCGTGATCGCCCAGCAGGACAGCGGCAAAGAATACCTCATCAAAGGAACGAACATCAGCGCGATATTACCGGAACAGAAGGCGCAACTTTCAGGACTGGACTGCATGCTCTCCCTGCGGCGAAAGGGGAATGCCTTTGCCGGCAACCTATCGTTCCTTCTTCATAGGGCGGCAGTTCGCGATCTGCCGATCGGTATGATTTCCGGCAGCGGAACCTTCGACGACAAGAAATTTTCGGTCGATGTCCCTTCAGCAAAGCTCCTTGCAGGAACAGTCGCCCTGTCGGCAAGAGGAGCAATGCGGAAAAGTCCGCTGCCGGCAGACGTTGAGATCAGCGCAGAACATATCGACCTTGGCCAGGCCTCGGCAGCTCTTATGTCTTTTATCGCTGCTCCCTATCATGCAAGAGGCGTGATCGACCGTCTCACCTTCAGGGGTACCGTGGCTTCCGCAGAAAACATCACTGGTGCAGGTACCCTGAAAGGCCGGGACTTCACCGTTGTTGATGCAAAAAAACGGGGTATCATAAAAGGCGCCCGCATCACTGCTAAGGCGCTCCTCCGGGGAAAAGACATGGATGTCAGGGCTGATGCTACGATCGGCAATCTCTCGGCGTCTCTTTCCGGGGCCATAAGCAGTTTTGCAATAAGCGACCGCTCAATGAACCTCAGCATTACGGTACCGGAGGCGACGCTGAATGACATCAGGACAGTTTTCTGGGATATGTTTCCGGACCGGCTCCTGTACGCAGGGCTCGAGGGAAGCATTGCCCTGCAGCTGGTTGCGACCCACGGCGACAACGTGACAACTGCCGAGGGTGCGGTGCTGTTGCGCAACATCATGATAGAAGGCGAAAACGGCGAATATGCAGCAGGACCGCTCAACGGAACGCTGCCGGTGCACTACGATTCGACAGCAGGAAGGGAAATACCTGCGTCATTTCCTTCATTCGAGCGGCATGACTTCGACTATATAAAAAAGTTTTTTGCTGACGAAAAGCAATTCATTGGGAATGAGATACGGATCGGTTCCTTCCGCTACGGCTTCAGGCTGCTCGAAGACATTTCCTTCCGGATAGTTCAACGGGGAACGACTTTGAACATCACCCATTTTAGTGCTAAGATGTTCGGAGGAAGGATCGACGGCGCAGCATTCGTCACCCTCTCTCCTGCGCTCAGCTACCGTGCAGGATTGATAGTTGATGCCGTCAGTCTCATGCAGCTCTGTGAAGACATCACCCCCCTCAGAGGATATATCTCGGGGAAGGTAAACGGCATCACTGCGCTGAAAGGTTCCGGAGCCGGTCTCACCGAGATTATCGGCAAGGCTGATCTCTGGACTTACGCAGATAAGACGGAACGCATGGTCATAAGCAAAGAATTTCTTGAAAAGATCGGTGGACCCCAGGTTCGGGCATATCTCAGGGAAAGAAGATTTGACACAGGGATCATGAGCGCCTATCTGCAGCAGGGCTATCTGATCTTCCGTGAACTGGAGATATCGAACAGGAACTTCTTGGGTATGACCGACCTTTCGGTCAAAGTTGCGCCGCTCAATAACAGGATCAGCATCAAGCATCTCCTCTGGACTATTGTCGAGGCTGCCCAGCGGGCAGAGAAATAACGCAAGGAGGACTTATATGAAACGTCATCTGATACTACTGCTTCTCGGGATAGCGGTGATCGCGACGGCATGTGCGGTGATCACCGTGAACATTTATTTCCCTGAAAAAGATGTGAAAGAGGCCTATAAGGTCCTGGAAAAAGAGCTTATGGCACCTGCAGAAAAGGGGGGAGAAGAGAAGCCCGCCGGGAAGCCGGAAAGTTCCATTCGCTTTGAGTTCGTCAGCTCTGCCTATGCACAGGAGGCGGGCATGGCCGATAAGATCGCCGAAGCGGTTAAGCGGATGCCCGATGTTGTGACTGCCTATAAGGAGATGGGTAGCCGCATTGCAGACACGGACAGGCTCCGGGACAGCGGTGCTGTGGGAGAAGCAAACAACGGCCTGCTCGTTGAGCGCGAAAAGGGACTTTCCCCTGCGGACAGAAAGATCATCGAGGCAGAGAACGAAAACCGCAAGACCGTCATTAACGGCATGACCCGCGCGATTATCCGCATCAACCGGCAGCCTGAGACGCCGGAAAATATCAGTCAGGTCAAGCCGCAGGCGACGGGACAGTTCGCTGCCATTCGCCGCGATGCAGCAAAAAAAGGATGGTGGATCCAGGACGAAAACGGCAATTGGGGAAAGAAATAGACGAAGAACGCTGATGGACTAACCGCGAACCTCTGATGCGGCTTGAACCAACCAGCCCATCATAACAGAGAAGAGCTGGATGTTGAATAAACTCTTTGCGACATCGTGCGAGTACTCATCGGAATACGAACATGCACAAGGATAAGCGGGAGAACATACATGATCAACAGAAGATGCGCCGTTGAGAGAGAGGATCGATTCATAGGGCTCATGAGGCAAACAGCGCCTCCTCGCGCTGTATGCTGAATAAAGAGACAATAACTGCACTTTTCCGGGAAAAGACCTCCCGCCCCCTTCCCTTCAAGGAGATCGTGCAGCTGCTGGGTCTGAGCAGGCCCGAAGCGCGGGCATTGAAAAGGCTGCTTCGCGAAATGCTCAGGTCCGGCGAGATCATCATCAACCGGAAAGGCATGTATGGACCGGCGGAGGATATGAACCTCCTGGTCGGCTATTTCGAGGCCCACCGCGACGGATACGGTTTCATCCTTCCAGAAAAACCGGGAGAGCGGGATTTCTTTGTCCCGCCCCAGAAGACAGCCGGAGCCATGAGGGGCGACCGCGTCATGGCACGCGTGGAAAGCTGGAAAAAGCGAGAGGCACGCGTCATCAGGGTACTCGAACGCGCCGCTGCACGGATCGTCGGCACGATAGAGATCTCCCGTTCCGGTTCGTTCATCAAACCAAAAGAGCGCACCATCTCTTTCGATCTGTATGTAGCACCGGATGACAGAAAAAATGCAAAGAATGGCGATCTTGTGGTCGCCGAGATCACTGTCTATCCCACGGACAAACGGCCGGCATCAGCACGCGTTGTAAAAGTGGTTGAAAGGCCGCAGAGCCCCGCAGATGAGGTGGAGCTGATCATTGACGAATTCAGTCTTCCGCGCAGGTTCCCCAAACAGGTAAGCGATGCGGCGAAACTTCTTGCTGTACATCCTCCCGCAGGGCCGCGGCATGAACGAAGAAAGGATCTCAGGCAGCTGGCGACCGTGACAATCGACGGTGAACGCGCAAAGGACTTCGATGACGCAGTCTCTATCGAACGAAGCGGCCGTGGGTTCCGTCTGTGGGTGCATATCGCCGATGTCGGCCATTTCGTGCCTTGGGATTCGCCGTTGGACAACGAAGCGCGCAGCCGCGGCACCAGCGTTTATTTCCCTGACAGGGTCATCCCGATGCTTCCGAAGGAGCTTTCAGAGGAGCTCTGCAGCCTGAAGCCGAACGTCGACCGCCTCGCCTTTACCGTAGAGATGGATTTCGACCACGCCGGAAAACGCATCAGCGAGCGCTTCTATCAAAGTCTGATCAACAGCAATGAACGCATGACCTATACCGCGGTCAAGAAGATCCTTATTGACCGAGATGCGGAAGAGATGCGCCGCTATGCCAGCCTGCAGCCTTATTTTGAACTGATGAAAGACCTCTGCACAGTCCTGCGGAACAGACGGTTTAGACGGGGGAGTCTCGATTTCGACCTTCCGGAGCCGGAAGTGCTGCTCGATATTCAGGGCGTACCAGAGGCGATCATCCGAGCAGAACGCAATTTCGCGCATATGATCATCGAGGAATTCATGATCGCAGCCAATGAGGCTGTCGCCGAGCATATTGAACGCCTGGGAATCCCGTCCCTCTACCGCATTCATGAAGAACCCGATCCCATGAAACTCGACGACGTGCTTCGCGTTGTGAGACAGTTCGCGCGCATGGGGGGAACGCCGCTGAAGGCAAAGGATTTTGCCGGTCTCCTGCGGTCGATTAAAGACACCCCGCAGGAGGAGATCATCAACTATATCGTTCTGAGAAGTCTCAAGCAGGCCCGGTATTCTGACAGCAATGTCGGCCATTTCGGCCTTGCTTCAATGTCATACACCCATTTTACCTCTCCGATTAGGCGCTACCCAGACCTGGTGGTGCACCAGATACTGCGCGAGATCCTGACAAAAAAGGTGATCTCAGACCAGCGCAAAAAAGAGCTTGAAACCCTGCTGCCAGATATCGCCTTCCTCTCCTCGCGGAGAGAGCGGCTCGCTGATGATGCCGAGAATACGGTGATACGAGCGATGCGGGCTTGGTTTATGAAAGACAAGGTTGGGGAAACCGTTGAAGGAAAAATCGTCGGCATCTCTGCGTACGGTCTGAAGATTAGGCTTAATGAATGGTATGTAGAAGGATTTCTTCACGTATCCTACATGACCGACGACTTCTACCAGTACAACGACCGCACCATGAGGCTGTTCGGAAGGCATACTGGGAAGTCCTTCAAGATGGGGCAGGAGATAACTGTAAGGGTGGACAGGGTGGACCTTGAGGAGCGGGAGATCATATTCGGTCTGTAGTCTTGTCATCTGCTGCAACCTCATGCAATTCCTGGTGCATTTTCACCGTTATGCAGCATATCGTTCTGTCCCCGGAACGCCTATGCCATTACTTTATTGACAATTTCATGGGGACAGGAATATAGTCAAACTAACGCCGAGATCCCGGATATCGGGATGCGGGGGACCCATGAAGTCGGGGCGTATTCCTGTATTGGATAGGGCACTTTCAAGCCCGAGCCCGTCAGCTAACCCCGTAGGTTATTGAAAGGATGAATATCCCATGACCTCAGAACGGATATCACGTCCCTCTCGCATACTGCCTCATTAATCCGCCATGACAGAAAAGACCTCCACCCCGCAGGGGATCATACGTTCGCTCGGCCTTGTCTTCGGCGACATCGGTACCAGTCCGATCTACACGGTAACGGTAGTCTTCCTTCTTCTGCAGCCAACGCAGAAAAACATTCTCGGCGTGCTGTCGCTCATCTTCTGGACGCTGACCGCACTCGTTACCGTGCAGTACGCATGGATCGCCATGGACTTGAGCAAACGGGGAGAAGGCGGCACGATCGTGCTCAAGGAGATCATCATCGCTGGCCTGCAATCCCCCAGGATGTACGGTTTCGTGACCATGCTGTCGATCATCGGCGTTTCGCTGCTGATCGGCGACGGCGTCATCACACCGGCAATCAGTATTCTGAGCGCCATGGAAGGCTCGTTGCTCATCCCCGGTCTCGCAAATATCACCCGGGGGGAGATCGTCTTTTTCTCTGCCGTGATAGCGATCGCGCTTTTCGCCGTACAGAGCACGGGGACAGAGAAGATAGCCGGGGCCTTCGGCCCGATCATGATCGTATGGTTCATTGCGCTCGCCTCGCTGGGCATATGGTATATTCTCGAAGCACCGGTCGTGCTTCGGGCGGTGAACCCCGTCTGGGCAGTTAGATTCTTTGAGGACAACGGACTCAGGGGCTTCATCGCCCTTGGAGAGATCATCCTCTGCGCAACCGGCGGCGAAGCGCTTTACGCAGATATGGGCCATCTCGGAGGCGGACCGATACGGCAGGCCTGGGGGATCGTCTTCTGTGCACTTGCCCTGAACTACTTTGGTCAGGGAGCCTATCTGCTCGCACATCCCGGCGCGAAGAACATCCTTTTCGAGATGATGTTCCATACCTTCAGACCTGGGTACGTGCCGTTCCTCCTGCTTAGCATCGTTGCTACAATCATTGCCTCGCAGGCGATGATCAGCGGCATGTTCTCGATCGTCTATCAGGGTATAACAACGCGGATCATGCCGCTGTTCAAGGTCGACTACACCTCTGCCGAACGCAGATCGCAGATCTATCTCGGCACGGTAAACTGGTTCATGCTTGTTTTAGTCATCTTCATCATGTTCGAATTTCAGGAATCGAACAGGCTTGCTGCTGCTTATGGTCTAGCCGTCACGGGAACGATGTTCCTGACCGGCATCATGATGACCTGGATCTTGCTGCTTAAGCAACAGCGACTTCTTGCAGGCCTTGCGTGTGCCATCGCGTTTATCGACCTGATTTACATGAGCGCGAACGTCACCAAGATACCCCACGGCGGCTACTGGTCGCTCATCCTTGCATCGATACCTTTCGGCACGATCATGCTCTACAGGAAAGGACAGCAGAGGCTTTACCGCGTCATGGATTTCATGCCACTGGAGGAATTCCTGCACAAGTTCCGCCGCGTCTATGCCGCCACGCCCCGGCTGGACGGGACTGCGCTCTTTCTACTGAAGGACGTTAAGGAGGTGCCGTTTTATATCATCCAGACCATGTTTTACCACGGTATCATATACGAGGACAACATTCTCCTCTCGATCATCAAGCGCGAGGACCCGTATGGTGTAACGGCATTCTTCAAGCCTGACCTCTCGGACGGTCTCAGGGTCTTCGAGGTGCAGATGGGCTATATGGAGGTGGTCGATATGGAGGAGGTTCTCAGGGAGGCAGACATTGAAGAACGCGCGGTATTTTACGGCCTCGAGGATATCACTGCCGGCAACCCCTTCTGGAAGCTCTTTCACATCATCAAGAAATTGACGCCGCCGTTCATCAATTTCTACAAGTTTCCATCCCGGAAGCTCCACGGCGTAATTACCAAGGTTAACATGTGACCGCTGCAGATCCTCCTTGACATACGGCAGCAGGGAAAGAATATAATCAACGTAAAGATAATATATCTTTCTCGCGCACAGTTGGCATGTCAGAAAAAAATAATCCCATAAAAGGCATCGTCCATGCTCTCGGCTTGGTCTTCGGTGACATCGGCACCAGCCCCATCTATACGATCACGGTCGTCTTTCTCCTCCTGAAGCCGAGCTATGAGAATGTCCTCGGTGTCCTTTCTCTAATCTTTTGGACCCTTGTCTTCCTGGTCTATGTGCAATTCGGCTGGCTGGCCATGAGTCTCAGCCGGCGGGGCGAAGGCGGCAAGATTGTGCTGAAGGAGATCCTCATCTCCCTTCTGCCTTCAGGAAAGGGTGCCTTTTTTGTAACTATTATCACATTCATCGGTGTTTCGCTGCTTATGGGCGACAGTGTGCTGACACCTGCGATCAGCATCCTGAGCGCCGTGGAGGGGGCTGTCCTCATACCGGGGCTCGAATCCCTGTCCCGTGGGAATATACTCATGATCGCATGCCTCATCGCCATCGTACTCTTTTCTGTGCAGAGCAGGGGCACAGAAAAGGTGGCAGGTGCCTTCGGTCCTATAACGGGTATATGGTTCGTATCACTGGTTTTGGTAGGTGGTGCTGCGATAGCGGAGGTCCCTGAAGTACTGCGAAGCCTGAACCCTTACTGGGGCGGCCACTTTCTGCTTACCAACGGCTTTACTGGCTTTATCGCCCTTGGCGAGATCATCCTCTGCGCAACGGGCGGCGAAGCGCTCTATGCGGACATGGGACACCTCGGCGCAAAACCGATCCGACAGGCCTGGATCGGCGTGTTTGCTGCGCTGTCCCTAAACTACATCGGTCAGGGGGCCTTCTTGCTGAAGCATCCGGAAGCGAAAAACGTACTGTTCGAAATGGTCTTCCATTATGCAAAGTCACTATATATCCCTTTTCTCGTGCTGAGCATAGCGGCAACAGTTATAGCATCACAGGCCATGATCAGCGGCATGTTCTCCATGGTCTACCAGGGCATAACCACGCGTATCATGCCCATGTTCAGGGTCGATTACACGTCGATCGAACGCAAATCACAGATATACATCGGTTCCGTGAACTGGGCCCTGCTTTTTGCCGTGCTTTTCATCATGGTTCAGTTCAGGGAATCGAGCCGTCTTGCCTCAGCATATGGACTCGCTGTCACGAGCACCATGGTACTGACCAGCCTCATGATGACCTGGATTTTCTATCTCAAGAAAAGACCTATGCTTTCGGCAATTGCTTTTCTGGTGGTCCTGATAGACGCCGTGTACATGAGCTCCAATTTCTACAAGATACCGCACGGAGGTTACTGGTCCCTTATCCTTGCAGCAATCCCGCTGGCGATGATCGTCCTCTTCACGCGGGGGCAGAAGCGGCTGTACCGCATGATGGAGTTCATGCCGCTCGAAGACTTTCTCCACAAATTTAGGATGGTCTACAAGACAACGGCTCGGATCAGTGGAACAGCCCTATTTCTTCTTAAGGACGTGAAAGAGATACCGTTTTACATTGTCCAGACCATGTTCTATCATGGCATCGTATACGAAGACAATATCATGATCTCGATCATCAAGCGAGACGATCCCTTTGGCGTGACCGGCTACTTCAAGCCCGACATTTCCGACGGCCTGAGGGTCTTCGAGGTCCAGATGGGATATATGGAGATGGTGGACATCGAAGAGATCCTGCGGGAAGCGGGGATTGAGGAGCGGTCCGTCTTCTACGGCCTGGAAGATATATTGACGATCAATCCGGTCTGGAAGCTCTTCCATTTCATCAAGAGGAATACGCCGCCCTTCATTAATTTCTACAAGCTCCCGCCGAAAAAGCTGCACGGCGTTATCACCAAAGTACGCATGTAGCCATGTCGGGAGCAGGGCTCAGGCAGATCCTCAATAGATTCTACCGGACCTATGATTTCAGGAAGCGTCTGCTGTTAGACCCCATCGAACTCCCGCACCAGTTCAAGCACGCCCGCGACATAGAGATTGCAGGTTTCCTCGCCTCCAGTCTCGCCTATGGCAAAGTCGATCTCTTTAAACCCGTGATTGCAAAGATCCTTTCCATCATGGGGAAAAGTCCGCATGACTTTCTGACGAATTTCGTCATCACTCGGCATGCAAGGCTTTTCCAGGGTATCCGATACCGGTTCAACAAGAATGAGGACATCCTCTGCCTGCTCTACATGCTAAATGCAACGCTCAAAAAAGAAGGGGCTCTCGAAACAGCCTTTATGAGACATTATCAGGAGGGAGATGAAAATATCGGCAATGCGCTTTCGGGTTTGATCGGCGAGTTACTTTCCGTAAATACTGCAAAGATCTATGGCCGGAACATAAGACCTGCAGGGCTAATGCAGTTCTTTCCTTCCCCTGCTGACGGGAGCACCTGTAAGAGACAAAACCTGTTTCTCCGCTGGATGGCCCGGGACAGGGACATTGATTTTGGCATCTGGAGAGGGATACCGAAGCATAAATTGGTCATACCGCTCGATACGCACATCATGAAGATCTCTCAGTGTCTCGGATTTACCAAAAGAAGAACAGCTGACTGGAAGACCGCGGTCGAGATAACGGAATCGCTTAAGCAATTAGATCCAGATGACCCCCTGAAATACGATTTTGCCCTCTGCCATCACGGCATCTCAGGACTGTGCAAAGGCATCAGAGGGGACGTCTGCGGGGAATGTGTATTTCGTGAACATCGGTCGTTCGGCTAAGGCAGGCAGTGTGTCCCTGCCTGCTCATGCGGGAGAGGGTCAAAGTATTATTTCATGTATTTGCCCATGCTTTTTCCCAATCTTCCCGTCTTTTGCCAGCCTTTCTTTTGATCGGTATTCCAATAAACCCGCTCCCCGGACTTTACAGG
>DKBH01000013.1 GCA_002451165.1 Nitrospiraceae bacterium UBA6905 | reverse complement strand
GACACCATGTGGCACAGCACGGAACATATGACCTATCCCATCATGCAGGGGATCCAGGATGCAGGTGTGGATTGTAAGATCATCAAACTCAGGGCGACCCCCATGAGCGTCGCCATCAAGGAGTTTTGGAAATCGCGCGGCTGTCTCGTGGGCACGCCGACCCTGAACAACATCATGTTCCCTTCCGTTGCTGAGTACCTTACTCACCTGCGCGGTCTCAGGCCGAAGAACCGCATCACCGGCGCATTCGGCAGCTATGGCTGGGGCGGCGGAGCTGTGAAGGAGGCATATGAAGAGTTCAAGCGCATGGGGCTGGAGATCGTTGAACCGGGCGTGCAGGTCCAGTACCGTCCTTCAGCGGACGATGACACCGCATGTTATGAGTTCGGCAAGGCCTTCGCCGAAAAAGTAAAGGAGTACCATACGAAGTTTTGAGCGGACCTGCGGAAGAAGAGGAGGAACTGGATTATGCGGAAAATGATAATTCTTGCGAGCATTGCGACAATGCTTCTTTTCCTCGGCAGCGGCAGCTTCGCCGGAGAAGAACATAAAGAGGATCATGACGCAGGCCTGAGCCCCCAGACGCAGGCCTGCATCGCGTGCCATAGGAGCGTTACGCCCGGAATCGTAGAGGACTGGCTCACAAGCAGACACTCCCACACAACTCCCCAGAAAGCGCTGAAACAGGCTCTGCTTCAGCGCCGGATATCGGCAGAGACCGTACCGTCGGCGCTCGCGGAATATGCAGTCGGGTGCTACGAATGCCATAGCCTGAACCCCGACCGGCATCAGGACAACTTCCCGCATATGGGGTACCGGATCAATGTGGTGGTCTCGCCGAACGACTGCAGCACCTGTCACCCCATCGAAGTCACGCAATATACCGGGAGCAAAAAAGGCCAGGCATGGAAGAACATCATGTCAAACCCCCTCTACCACACGCTGGTATCGACCATCGACAGCGTAAAAAAGGTAGACAACGGCATGATTACGATGATGGAACCCTCTCCGCAGACGCTGCAGGAGACGTGTCTCGGGTGTCATGGCACCAGGGTTGAAGTAAAAGGCATGAAGAAGGTCTTCAGCGGCAGTACCTGGGGAGAGATCACAATCCCTGACCTCACCAACTGGCCAAGCCAGGGAGTGGGCCGTGAGAATCCCGATGGAAGCATAGGGTCCTGCACGTCCTGCCACCCCCGGCATAGTTTTTCCATTAAGGTTGCCCGGAAACCGTACACCTGCGGCCAGTGTCATCTTGATCCTGACGTCCCTGCATACAATATTTACAAAGAGAGCAAGCACGGCACACTGTATGAAACCTTTGAGGACAGATGGGACTTCGAGGCGGTGCCCTGGAGACTCGGAAAAGACTTCACCGCACCGACCTGTGCCGCCTGCCACAACAGCCTGATCACCACCGCAGACGGGACAGTCATTGCAGGACGCACCCACGATTTCGGCGCCCGCCTCTGGGTGCGCCTTTTCGGGCTCATCTATGCCCATCCGCAGCCGAAGGATGGAAATACCACGATCATCAGGAATAAGGACGGGCTTCCCCTTCCGACAACGTTTCTGAATGAGCCTGCAGCCGACTTCCTCATCGACCGGACTGAACAGGAAAGACGTTACGACACCATGAAGAATGTCTGCCGCGGATGCCACAGTACACGCTGGATAAGCGACCATTTCGGGAAGATGGAAAACACGGTACGGGAGACAAACGAGATGACCCTTGCTGCGACAAAGCTCATGACAGAGGCATGGGACAGAGGCATCGAAGACAGGGCTAACCCCTTTGACGAGCAGATTGAGAAGCTCTGGATCAAGCAGTGGCTATTTTATGCTAATTCGGTACGGTATGCCTCGGCCATGACCGGTGCGCCCGATTATGCCGCGTTCAAGAACGGCTGGTGGGAGCTCTCGGACAACCTCCGGAAGATGCGGGATACGATCGACCTCAAAAGTAACCTCCTGAAGCCAGCAGCGTCGCAGCCGCCGGGGAACAAGTAGGGAACGCAGGCTCATGCCCATGAGGGGAAAGTAGTGAGAATGTTTCCCCTGCCCGGTTATGTCCAGCTCTATCCCACGATGCGCTGCAACCAGCGCTGCTCCTTCTGCTTCAATGACGACGCTTCTCCGGTCAGGGACCTTTCGCCGCAGGATGCCCTCAATCTGTTCGATATTCTCTGCCGTTTGGGGATACGCGATCTGGACATCATGGGCGGGGAGCCCTTTCTGCTGCCCTGGATGCCGTCATTTCTTCATGCCGCGATACGAGAGCATATTAAGGTGAACATCAGCACCAACGGAAGCTTGCCCCATGTTCTCGAGGAATTCAGCGGTCTAACCCCGGAAAAGATCACTATTGGTGTGTCGCTTGAGGGGAGCAACCCTGAAACGCATAACCGGCTCACCCGATCACATAATTTTGAGAAGGCAATGACCAGCATTACCTCACTTGTTACACGGGGTCTGGACCCCATCGTCAAGACCGTCGTAAGCCGACACAACATACAGGAGATCCCGTCGATCATTGACCGGATAAAAGATCTTGGGGTGACCCGCTACTATCTGATACAGATGGACCTTTTCTCAAAAGCTGTCTTTGCCCGGGACAGCGCCCTGAGTTTTGCCGAGTTCATGAAATGCTATACCGATACTGCCGCTCACCATAGGGGCATCGCTATCCATAAAGTTAATGCCTCCTGCTTCGAGAAACATACCCTGCCGGACGGCGTCCGCTGTGCAGGAGGAGTGAGGAAACTGGCGATCATGCCCGATGGCTCAGCCTATCCATGCAACCTTTTCCACCATTTCTCCGGATTCTGCCTGGGCAATATATTTACTGACGATTTCAAGGACATCTGGATGAGCCCTAAGCTTAATTACTTCAGGGTTTCAGAAAAAAATATGTGCAGCAGCCACCAGTGCGAAAATTATGATACGTGCACCGGCGGCTGCCCTGCGCACCGGTATTTTCATACGAAGAACTTAAGCGGCATCGACATACGGTGCGCATCTCATTCATAACGAATCGATCACGTCCTTCGAAAGGTTGCCAGGCCTCCATAACCGGCCGTTCTCGTCATTTCATCCAGATGCAGTATTGATCACCTTCGGTCTCAACATGGTAATATGAAAAGAAGGGTGTTGATATAGCACGTGTTGATGCGATAACAACAACGCTGCTCGTATGGTGCATGCGCTCAGTGTAACCGGGAGGTCATGATGACAAAGAACACGTTCTGGTCACCCTATGCAGCAGGCTTTGGGCTCGGGTTGACCCTACTGGCAACATTTTACCTGGCCGGATGGGGACTGGGAGCGTCCAGCGCTTTTTCGCTGCTGGCAAGCGTCGGACTGAACAAGGCGCATCCCGACTTTGCACAGCGCCTCACCTATGTATCCCAATACCTGAACGTCGCATCGCCTTTGAAGAACTGGATGCTCTTCGAAGTCGGCGGTCTCTTTCTTGGCGCCCTGTCAGCAGCACTCCTCAGCCGCAATTTCAGGTTCCAGGTTGACCGCGGCTCAAGCATGAGCACGTTCAACCGTCTTATCGCTGCTGTGTCAGGCGGCATCATGATCGGATTTGCCAGCAGGCTCGCGCGGGGCTGCACCAGCGGGGTTGCCCTGTCAGGAGGTGCGCAACTGGCATTAGGGGGATGGATATTCGTCATTGCCATGTTCGCGAGCGGCTTTATTGCTGCAGCTCTTTTCAGGAGGTTATGGAGATGACCGCTCCCTTAATCATAAGCGAGGAAACGGGCCTGCTTCTTGCTGTCGTTCTCGGCTTCTTTTTCGGTCTGTTTCTCGAACGAGGAGGCCTCGGGAATCCGCATAAGCTGACCGGTGTTTTTTATCTTACAGACTTCGTCGTGCCGAAGGTCATGTTTACCGCTATAATCGTTGCATCCATCGGGTTCTACTTCCTTTCAGACCTCAAGCTACTTGATCTGAATAGGGTCTGGATCGTCCCGACCTTCTTCTGGCCCCAAATTGCAGGCGGCGCCTTATTCGGCATCGGTTTTGTGATAAGCGGCTACTGTCCTGGCACTGCTGTTGCAGGTCTTGCTTCGGGCAGGCTCGATGCGCTGGTCACGCTGGCCGGCATCAGCATCGGCTCCCTGTTATTTGCCGTTGTCTACCCTGTAATCGAAGATTTCTATCAGTCTTCTCCGATGGGAGATGCGACCGTTCCCGGTATCACGGGCGCTAACCACTGGACAATCCTGGCGCTTCTCGTAATTATCGCAGGGGGAATGTTTTTTCTCATGGAAAAGTTTGAGCGTAAGGTCAGGTAAATCCGATAGCTCTTCCTTATTTTTTAAGAGTGAAGTGCTTGCAGCATTGCGTCGCTCAAGAAATATTGTTGCAACCGAGTCGATGCTGCATCACGAGGCAGTGCAAGGACAAAAATAGCAGTCCGCGCTCACTATTTGTGATCCGAGTTACTCCCTGATCCTCTTCCACCTTCGGTGGATCCAGAGCCATTCAGCAGGATAGTGCTTGATGAAATCCTCCATCGGCCGCAGGAAGTTGATCGTATCCTGGATCAGAGCCGCTTCGCTGTCTGCAGCCGCGGAGAGGGGAATCTCTTCTCCCACTTCAATGAGATGTCCGTCCTTGGTCCGTCTGATGAATGCAGGGACAACAGGGCTTCCGGTCTTTCTTGCCAAAATAGCAGGCGTCTTCATGGCATAGGCATTTTTCCCGAGAAAGGGGACAATAATGCCTTCTGAGCGTATGACGCTCTGGTCCATAAGAATGCCGATGAGTCCGCCCTTTTTCAGGGAAGCGAGCATCTTTTTCAACGCCCCCTCTTTGTAAATGGTCTGATTGCCGTATTTCTCCCGTGTCCTTTCGATGCATTTGTTCAGGTAGGGATTGTCCTGCTTTCGGGCGACGATAGTGATCCTGGCAATCTTCACCGAAATGTAGACGGCCAGCAGCTCCCAATTGCCGCAGTGGGCAGTGACACACAGGACCCCTCTGCCTTTCTGCGACGCTTTTCGGTAGTTTTCCTCGCCTTTCACCGCAACATGCCGGAAGACACTTTGACCAAACCCGTAATAGATTTTGGCCACTTCTATGACGGACCTGCCGAGATTCCTGAAGTTCTGCCTGATGATTGATCGGGGATCCGTAGCGAGGACAAGGACGCCGCGGTCCACAGCGCCCTGAAGGTTCTCCAGGGCAATGCGCCGCCTGCTGCTCCAGAAGACATAGGCAAGGATCCCGAGCAGATCTCCCGCCCGAAGTGCAATCCGATAGGGCAGTACGGCAAGAGGAGAAGTGATCACTGCCAGCAGGACAAAGGGTAAAAAATGGCGCATCCGTTTCATCCCGCGTCGTTTTCTTTATCCTTCTGCTCTTCCTTCTTTTCCTTTTCCTTATATGCTTTGCTGATCTCTTCCAGCCGCTTCATGACGAGATGGTTGATAGAACCTTCTGGCCACGTGCCATCATCCCTCAGTTCACCTGCCGGCATGCCCGTAAAGAGCTCAAGCCCTTCCTCGACCCTGCTGATGGCGAAGATTGAGAACTTTCCGTTCCTCACCGCATCGACGACCTCTTTCTTGAGCATCAGATTACTCAGGTTCTTTCTCGGGATGACCACGCCGTGCGTGCCGTCGAGACCGCGGACCTTGCAAAGATCAAAGAAACCCTCGATCTTTTCATTGACCCCGCCGATGGGCTGCACATCGCCATGCTGGTCCATCGAGCCCGTTATGGCCAGGTTCTGCCTGAGCGGGACGCCCGAAAGGCTGCTCAGGATCACATACAGCTCCGCGCAGGAAGCACTGTCGCCCTCGACCATGTCGTAAAGCTGTTCAAAGGTAATAGAGGCAGAAAAGCTTATCGGCTTTTTGCGGGCATAGGCGCTGTTGATATAGTGGGAGATGATCAGCACCGCCTTTTCGTGGATCTTGCCGCTCATCTTTGTCTCCCGCTCGATGTTGATCACGCCGCCTTTTCCGGCATAGGTCTTTGCCGTGATCCGCGAAGGTTTTCCGAACAGATAATCACCCATGCCGAGGACCGCAAGACCATTGATCTGTCCCACCTTCGCTCCGTCCGTATCAACGATGATCGTTCCCTCGACCATCATCTCCTGCATGCGCTCCTCGATCCGATTGTTGCGGTAAACCTTCTCTTCCAGAGCTTTTTCCACGTGTTCATCCTTAACGATCCGACTGTCCGATCGCTTCGCCCAGAAGCTCGCCTCCCTGATGAGATCGGACACTTCGCTGAACTGAGACGAGAGTTTCTTCTGGTGTCCTGCAAGGCGCGATCCGTATTCGACGATCTTTGCGACCCCCGAGCGGTCAAAGGGAAGCGTTTTGTCCTTCTTCGAAGTGCTCGCAATAAACGCTGCGTATTTGTGGACCGTTTCGTTCGTAGCGTCCATTCGATTGTCGAAATCCGCCTTCACCTTGAAAAGCTCGCGGTATTCCTCGTCCAGGGTGTACAGGAGATAGTAGAGATAGGGAGTTCCGACAAGGATCACCTTTACGGACAGCGGGATAGCTTCAGGCCTGAGCGTCGTTGTGGAGATCAGGCGGTACTGCTCCCAGATATCTTCAATCTTGATCTCCCGGTTCTTGATCGAACGCTTCAGGGCATCATAGGAGAATATGTTTCTGAGCAGATCAAGGGCATTGATCACGATGTACCCGCCGTTTGCCCGGTGCAGCGACCCTGCCTTGATCATGGAAAAGTCCGTTATCGCCACACCGTATTGGAACTTGTGCTCAAGCCTGCCCAATAGGTTGAAATAGGTCGGATTGCTCTCATAGATGCAGGGGGAACCTTTCGCGTCCTTGTTGCTGACCAGCACATTGACCGTGTAGCGGGTATAGGTCGGCTCACTCTTCTGAAGGCGCATGAACGGAAGCGGCGGCGCCTGTTCTTCCTGTGACTTGAAATCGTCCAGATGGTTCAGGATGTCTTCTGTGACGTCGGCAAGGTAGGACGAGATCTTTTCATGCTCCTGGTACTTATGTTTCAGCTCATCCATGAGGTGGCCCACCACGGTGAGCGCAACCTCCCGCTCAAGGGCGGCCTGCTGCGCTTTCAGGCCCTTCTCCCCCTCCCTGACCTCTCTGACAATATCGTTCAGCTTCTCCTGCAGCAGTTTTCCGATCTCGTCGATCTTCTCCTTCGTCTTTTCGTCGAGCGCTTCGTACTCTTCTTCCGTAAGCGGATCCCCGCTCTTCTTCATCGGCACGATCATGAGGCCGGTCACGCTCTTCCTGATAGAAAATCCCTTTGCCTCGGCATCCTCCTCCAGTTTGGTGAAAAGCGCCTTCTGCCGCTTCTGGAAATTCTCCATCAGCTTGTTCTTCTGTTTCTCGTACTCCTTCGACTCGAAGACCTTCGGGATCTCTTTTTGAAGCGTATTTACGAGTTCATCCATGTCGCGGTGAAAAATCGGGGCCTGCCCCGGGGAGAGGGAAACCGCCAGCGGCGCATCAGGGTCGGCAAAATTGTAGACGTAGCACCAGTCCGGAGGCACCGGCTCTTCAGCCGCCTTCTTGCCCAGCAGTTTCCTGATCGTGGTCATCTTCCCGGTGCCGTTTTCACCGAGCATGAAGATATTGAAGCCGCTGCTCTCAAGGTTCAGCCCGAAATCAATAGCCCGGAGAGCCCGGTCCTGCCCAATAGTCTCGATATCCTCCTGGAGTTCATCCGTTGTCTGGAAGGTAAAAACAGAAGGGTCGCAGCACCGATACAGCTCATCAATTCCCAGCGGTTTAATCATTTCCCTCCTCCGTTCTTCACATGTGTGCTGAGCCTGGTGTTACCACAGCGCTGACTGATCCCCGAGATATCAGGGTGCTGCAAAAACGATTCGACTTCTGCACTAATCAGCAATGCTCTTCCGGGCACCCGCCAGCCAGCATCCTGACGGTGGCTGAGCGGGTTTCAGTCCGCCCGCCACGCTCTGCAGGGCGGGGTTTGCTCTCCTACAGAGGATGGTCTGTCTTATTTCTTCCGGGAAGCAAGCTTGTTGAGAGCGGTTATATATGCCTTTGCCGCAGCCACGATGATGTCCGTGTCAGCACCCTGCCCCCTGACCGATTTACCGTGTTCTTCAAGTGTCACGACGACTTCGCCGAGCGCGTCCGTGCCTCCGGTAATGCCTTTGACGTCGAATTTCAGCAGCCTGCTCTTGGTCTTGGTTATCGACGCTATGGCCTGATAGGTCGCATCTACCGGTCCGTCACCTTTGGCGGTCTTCTGTACAGCCCTGCCCCTGATCCTCATCTTGACTGTTGCTTTGGGTATGACGCCCATACCGCTCGAAACTTTCAAATCAGTGAGCCTAAAGGCTTCCGGGACCTTGGACACCTCTTCCGTCACAAGGGCTTCAATATCCTCGTCAAAGATCTGCTTCTTCTGGTCTGCAACGTGCTTGAACTTCACGAAGGCACTTTCGATTTCTTCCGGCGACAGATCATAGCCTAGCTCCTGGAGACGGACCTTAAAGGCATGCCTCCCCGAGTGCTTGCCCAGGACAAGTTCGGTCTGCTTCAGCCCGATATCCTCCGGCCGTATGATCTCATAGGTCATCTTTTCCTTGAGCAGTCCGTCCTGGTGTATGCCGGATTCATGGGCAAAGGCATTGGCCCCGACAATCGCCTTGTTCGGCTGAACACGGATGCCCGTTATTCTCGTCAGGAGTCTGCTCGTCCGAATGATCTCACGGGTACGGACATTGGTCGTTGCTCGGTAGAAATCTTTCCTTGTCGCAAGGTTCATAACGACCTCTTCCATGGAACAATTCCCGGCGCGCTCCCCGATGCCGTTGATGGTGCACTCCACCTGTCCGGCGCCGTTGATGATCGCCGCAAGCGAATTGGCCACAGCCAGACCAAGGTCATTGTGACAATGCACCGAAATGACAGCCTGATCACCGATCCTATCCTTTACTGCCTTGATCATGGCACCGAATTCTACGGGCGTCGTATAGCCGACCGTATCAGGGATATTGACCGTAGTCGCCCCTGCTTCGACAACGGCAAGAATCAATTCAACAAGAAAGGCCAGTTCTGTTCGCGTCGCATCCATCGCAGAGAACTCGACATCGGCTGCGAGACTCCGGGCAAGTTCCACCATGGCAACCGACCGTTTCAATGCCTCTTCCCTGCTGATGCGATATTGATATTCCAGATGGATGTCAGAACTCGAGTGGAATGTATGGATGCGATGCTCCGGCGCGTCCTTGATGGCCTCGTAGGCCCTCCGGATATCCTCCTCTTTTGCCCGGGCAAGCCCCGCAATCGTCGTCCCCCGCACCTCATTGGCTATACGCTTGACCGCCTCGAAATCGCCGGGAGATGCAATGGGAAATCCAGCCTCGATGATGTCGACCCCGAGCCTGACCAGCTGCTTGGCCATCTGTATCTTTTCATCCACATTCATGGAAGCGCCCGGCGACTGTTCGCCGTCGCGCAAGGTTGTATCGAATATCTTGATCAATCTCATTGCTGCACTCCTGGTTCTCCTTGCTGACCCTTCTTCTTTTCGCGCCGCCTTCTCATGAAGAGCACGGTATTTTCAATTATACCCCAAACAAGGTAAAGCATTGCAAAGACGAATATGGCCGGTGACGGATGAATGAGCAGGACAAAAAGAACGAGCACAAAGACGATAAGGACCCAAAACGGCTTCTTCTCCTTAAAGTCAATCTCCTTTACACCGTGGAATCTGAATGTGCTCACCATCAGGAGCGACAGGACGATCGTGAAGAGCGGATAGAAGATATGTTTATCCGGCGTCTCCTGTCCGACCTCATACCAGGAATAAAAGATTACGACCGAGGCCAGAATCGATGCTGCACCCGGTATGGGCATGCCCTTGAAGGCCTTGGAACCGGAGGAACCGGTTTGTACATTGAATCGTGCAAGTCGGAGAGCTCCGCACGCGACAAAAAGGAATGCAGCAGCCCAACCGAGCCTGCCAAAGGGGAACAGTGACCATTTGTACATCATAACCGCCGGCGCCACGCCAAAGGCAACGAGATCGGAAAGGGAATCAAGCTCGACGCCGAAACGGGTCGTTGTATTGGTAAGACGCGCTATCCAGCCGTCGAGTCCATCGAAGATGTTTGCGAGCATGATCGCCCATGCAGCATAGGCGAAGTTGCCGTTTATCGCCGACATGATGGCATAGAAGCCGCAGAACATGCCGCAGAGCGTGAGTGTATTGGGCAGAAGGTAGACGCCCTTCTTCGGCTGTTTATCGCCGTTCGCCTTCAGCTCATGATCCACCACGGTCACCCCCTCGCGCCGATCTCACAGAGAACGGTCTCACCTGCCCTCACCATTTCTCCCGGCTGCACCCTCACCGCAGCATCCTTCGGGACATACAGATCGACCCGTGAACTGAATTTAATTATCCCGTATCTCTCGCCCCGCTGCAAGACAGTGCCTTCCGATACCCTGCAGACTGCCCTTCGTGCAACATAGCCTGCCACCTGGCGTACCAAAATATCTCCGTCGGGTGTTTCCAGCACCATGTCAATGCGCTCGTTCCGGAACGATGCCTCATCTTTATATGCTGCGAAGAATGATCCTTTGGTATGCTTTACGGATTTGACCTTGCCGTCACAGGGAGCGCGGTTCACATGCACATCCAGGGGGGACATGAAGATGCTGATCTGGATAGCACTGGCGTGGAGACAGGATGTTTCTTCCGTCTCCCGTACGACGATCACCTTGCCGTCAGCAGGAGCTACGAAGAGGCCCGGCCCGATGGGAACGCTCCTCTCGGGGTCCCTGAAGAAGTAGAACATGAAAGCTGTAATGAGAACGGGCACAGCGGCAGCTGCTGCACCGGCGGCCCAGAAACAGAGTACGGAAATGGCAGCTGCTGAAGCGATAAAGGGATATCCTTCGGATGCGAATTTCATCATTACAGGCTAAAGGTACCGGCAAGGTCACAGATGAAGTGCGTCATAATGCGGGCCTCCCCGCTTTCTCCTCCGCCGTTGCCGTTATCTGCTATGCCTTTGATTTGTCTACCAGCTTGCCTTTTTTCAGCCATGGCATCATGGCCCGAAGGCGACCGCCCACTTCCTCGATCTGATGCTTCTCTCCTTTTCTGGTCAGGGCATTGAAGACCGGCTTGTTCGCCCTGCATTCCAGCATCCACTCCCGTGCAAAAACACCGTCCTGGATCTCAGCGAGGATCTTTTTCATCTCCTTCTTTGTCTCTTCAGTCACAACCCTTGGACCGCGCGTAAGATCCCCGTACTGGGCTGTGTTGCTGATGGAATAACGCATATTGGAAATACCGCCCTCGTAGATGAGATCAACGATAAGCTTCACTTCATGGAGACACTCGAAATAGGCCATCTCAGGAGCATACCCCGCCTCGACGAGCGTCTCGAACCCTGCCTGGATGAGCGAGGTAATGCCGCCGCAGAGCACTGCCTGCTCGCCGAAGAGGTCTGTCTCGGTCTCTTCCCTGAAATTCGTCTCGATAATCCCGGCCCTTCCCCCGCCGATGGCAGAGGCATAGGCAAGGGCAATGCCCTTAGTGTTCTTCGACGGGTCCTGATGGATAGCGATCAGGCACGGGACGCCGCTCCCCCGCGAATATTCCGCCCGTACCAGATGCCCCGGCCCCTTCGGCGCAGCCATGAAGACGTTTGCGTCTGCAGGAGGCACGATCTGGCCGAAATGAATGTTAAAGCCGTGGGCGAATGCCAGATACACACCCTTCTTCATGTTAGAAGCTATCTCGTTATTATAGATGTCGGCCTGATATTCGTCAGGAAGAAGGATCATGATGACGTCAGCCATCTTTGCGGCATCAGCTGGCGTCATGACCTTGAATCCGGCGGCCTTCGCCTTGTCCCAACTGGACCCCTTTCTGACGCCTATAGTAACGTCCATGCCGCTCTCTTTAAGATTGTTCGCATGTGCATGTCCCTGACTGCCATATCCCATGATCACAATCTTCTTCTTTTTCAGGGCGCCAAGGTTTGCATCTTTATCGTAATAGACTTTTATCATACTTCCCTCCTCTAATTCTCTTTGAAGTCATTGCTGTCAAGAGGCCCTATTATAGTACAAATTCCGAGAATTTTCTATTTATTGCAATCGGTTGCGCTTCGACCACGGCTCTCTTTCTCATAGTCGCCAAAGCAACCTGGAGCTGTGTTTCACAGGATCAAAGCAACGAATTCCCGGAATCATCAGGCCACGGGGGACTGCCTACGAAGAAAGTTGCTTGAGAGATAAGGCAAGCCTCAGTTCTTCGACGGTCTTGTTCAGCAGAGGGTGGATTTTTTCCGGGGCTATCTCCGCAAGGGGATTGAGCACAAAATCTCTCTCATGCAAATGCGGATGGGGAATGACCAGTCCCTCGGTATCAAGGATCAGATCGTCGTAGAAGAGGATATCCAGGTCAATGACCCGCGGTCCCCAGCGGACCGCCTCGACCCGTCCCATGCTCTTTTCGATATTCTTCAGGATGACGAGGAGCTGTTCCGGAGCAACGTCCGTCTCGACGGCTACCGCCATATTAATGAATCGCGGCTGGTCCGTAATTCCCCAAGGTTCTGTCTCTATGAGGGATGACTGCCTCAGCACGACCAAGCCGTTTTCAACGAGCATACGAACCGCTTCACGGCAGTTCGCCTGCCTGTTTCCGATATTGGAGCCGATGCCGACATACGCGATCGCCATAAAATTATAGTAAACAGTGAAGAGTGAATAGTAAATAGGAAGCCGCTGATTACGCACGAGGCCATCAAGTAATTAGAAAACAGTCCATGGGCAGTTAGGCATCACACCGCAACAAATTCTGCCTTGCACTACTAGTCTTTTTATGTCTTTAAACCCATAAGTGACCTTAAACCGATGTGGTCTTCACCGACAAACACGTAGATATCAAGGGATACAACAAGTGAAGTTTCTCGCAAGAAGCAAACCGTGCGAAGCGAAGTGAGGGAGGGAACATTTGCGTTAACCGGCACGCCGATTAGACGCGTCCGTGGTGAACGCGTTGTTGTGCGTGCCTTCTGGGTTGGCAACGAGTACTTCCGATGGCACCCCAAACTGTGTAACCACATTGCAATATTCTACTGACCAACGCTGTCGACTAATGAATGATTCGATCCTAATCGGTCGGCAGCCCCCGACCAACGGCGCATGCAAATAGAATAGCGCTGACCACAACCCAGAAACGACCCGTGAGGTAATAGAGTTACCTTTTGTGAGACTCACTAAGCAGAGCTTTCCATTCGGCTTAAGCACCCGATGTGCCTCTGAGATCGCTTTGCGGATGTCTGTTTCCGACAGCAGGTCAAAGACGTAGGTTGAGACAACTCGGTCGACAGAATGATCGGAAAGCGGGAAATACATCGAGCCATTTGATAGCGCTACCTCGGCTTGATCAGCGAAAGGCGAAATGTGTTGACCTGAGATGTCAATCATAGTCTTGCTTATGTCGATGCCAAAGTACGATGCGGAGCGAGGCAGATGTTCCGTCAACAGACGAGACGCGAGACGGCCAGTTCCGCATCCAAATTCGAAAATGCTATCTGCCTGATCGAATGCTGCGTGGGCAATGAGGTCATCTAACGCTGCATTTTCATAAAGTGCCTGTGCGTCCTGCTTTCTTCCAAAGCGATCATAAAACGTCCGTACTTGCGATGGTGTCAAGACCATTTCTGTCCACAATCTATAACGCCCAACGGAGGGCGCTGAGCGGCTGCGGAGGAGGCTGAGGGCCTGAAGGGCCGGAGGCCTCGGGGAGCAGTGCGCTCCAGTGGCTTGATGGGCGGCCTCTATCAGAGGACGCACAGCGAGACGCTGGTGTGAGCGCAAGCGCAGCGCCCTCCGATGGGGCGG
>DKBH01000022.1 GCA_002451165.1 Nitrospiraceae bacterium UBA6905 | reverse complement strand
CCGGCAAACCCGGGGGGATTCAAACTCTATATATTATCTAATTGAGAAAATACCTTGATTAATAATCAGAAGTTCACGTTGACAATTCTAACTTACGCTTATAATCTATTAAAAGTTATATGGGCTGTCTCGTAAAAAAAGTAACGAAAAGATATAGATGAGTTCATGGGGTAATACTGGACTATGAATAATATTCTCATCGGGTTGAAGTGCTGATATGACCCATGCACGATTTTTTCAATTGTCTCTTTCATTTCCCGTTATGTTGTGGGCAATCGGTCTTTTCGGATACTCGATCGTCTCCAAGCAAGATTACGAATTCATTATGAAACATATGATCGATGCACTTCGTGTCTTCGTGCCTTACCTTATCTTTTCTGCAGCTGTATGGCGAATCGCAAGAGATAAACCTTACAGGACCTTGGTTCTTCTGGCCTTTGTCGTGCCGATTGTCTGGGGAATTTTTTTCACGCTGTGCTACTTGCCATATTCATACTTTAAGGAGAAGATGCTCGACTGGTATATCCTCTGCATCATGGGGTTCTGGGCAACATTTGTAGCTTATCTTAGCGAAATCGTTCCATACTTTATTCTTACCACTTTCAAAGATAATTTTACGAATAATGCAGGGAACAATAATGTCCTGTCATCATTCGAGAGGACTTCTGCGTCGCCAGAAGGATCTTAGCTGACACCTGAGAACCCGGAACTAAGGCATTGCCTTACTGGGGAGAATATCTGATAGGTGTTGTTTACCTTTAAGCACGGTCAACTAGTGCATCTGTTATTTTATTCTCAATTAGACACTGAAGCATATCGAGTTCATCCGCGTCGAACCAGGTGACTCTGCACATACTACATTTGTCCAACTCAATAAGAAACGCGTAACTATAAAATGATCTAAACATAGATCTTCCACACCGCGGACAAAGAGTAAGATGAACCAGTTTTCGTTCTTTGAGACGTTGTTTTCGTATGGTCAGGCTCCGGAGACTATCAGCCGTAACTGCCCGCATCAGTGTCCTGAATCTTTCATCGCATTTTATCTCGCGCCTTGCGAGGATACGAAATATCCGATCATTATCGATCAGAACGCCTCTGCAAAAAACGCAGCGATCGACTGACGTATCAACATAGGCCTCTTTCATAAGTGGCTGACGGCACGCGGGACACAGAAAGGTCGTTCTCATGTTGAGATTAACGGGTATACGCTCACGAACTATATCGTCTACGCTGCGCACGGAATCGTCGAATTCGCTCGGAGTTGGAATCATACTAACTTTCGTGCTACCAGTAAACCACGGGAAGGCAGTGAGTTCAGAAAACCGGAAAGGACCAATCCACGTATCTTCGGAATCAAGGGCATAATACAACTGCTCGATTTCAGGTTGAAACACTGCTCGCGGCTTTTCCCTCCCCGCAAGGGTAGAATGACTTACTCGTGCCATCTGGAGGAGGACATCAACACGCTTTCCTATAGGCGGATGTGTTGACATGAGATCATCCCACCAATCCTCGGACTCATCATGGTGATCGGGGATCGGACTGCTGATGCAGAGCATTTCAAGACCTTCGTGTATGAATCCGCTCCCCGACCAGCGACCGGCAATAAGATTCAGTGCCTCGGCAAGCGCAACCGGATTACGCGTTATCCGCACAGCGCCGGCGTCAGCACGATATTCACGCTCACGTGAAATGAACATCGTCACAATCTCACCGAGGCTGTTCAAAAACCAGAATAACACAAGAAACGGGACTGCACGAAACTCCTGGACTACCGTATCTTTCACCCCTTCGATTGCAGCGGCATATACACCGAATAGGCTCGTTGCAACGGACGCTTCAAGGCAGTCGCCCGAAAAAATATGATAAGCTTCATGCGCCATTACCGCTTCAAGTTGGTCTCGTTTAAGCCTCGAAAGTAGCCCTTCGGTGATCGCTATTACCGCATCGCCCTTTAGGTCGGTCACTGCCAGCGCATTAAGTGATAGTGTGGGTATCACAAGGCACCGAATTTGTCTCTTACTACCAGAGGCGATATGAATTTCATCCATGACATTGAGTAACACTCGGTGAACACCATCTTCATCGTCCGGGACGCCAGCCCTAATTTGCTCGACGACACGGTCCACAGCAGTAAATGCCGATATGCCAAAATGGACACTCGAAACGGTTAAAGCAAATGCCGTAATTGCAGCGATATACTTAATTTTTGAGCCAACAAAAAATACGTTTGACCATCCAAACAAGAAAACAATCGTCTGAGCGATAATGAACGCGAACAGAAAATACAGGAAAATAAGGAGACAGAAGAAAAGACCGATTCGCCAATTTTTCTGACGTTCAATATCAATAAAGGTTATCGGCATGATTGATCAGGACAACTCTGCGCTCGGTGTCGCTTTTTTTTCGGTTATATCAGCACGGAAATATTCAAATGACTGAAATGCAAAGGTCTGTGCAATCATCATATCGGGAAATATCTCGCACCGTATCTGATAATTTGCAACAAGATCATTATAAAGCTGCCGTGCAAAAGCGATGCGGTTTTCCGTCGCCACGAGATCCTCCTGAAGACGCAGCACGTTATCGCTTGCTTTCAGAACAGGATATTTCTCTATGATCACAAATAGGCTCTTAAGAGAGCTGGTGAGGCTTTCTTCAGCCGTAGCCTTTTTCGGGAGATTTGCAGTTGACATTGCCTCAGCTCGCGCCCGGACAACATTTTCCAAGACATCCTTCTCATGCTGCATGTAGCCTTTGACTGCGGCGACCAGGTTGGGGATGAGGTCATAGCGCCGCTTAAGCTGGACGTCGATCTGGCTCCATGCGTTGCGAACATCGTTACGGGAAGTGACAAGCCGATTGTACGATAATATAGCCCAAAAACAACATAAGGAAACGAAGGCTATGACGATCCAGGCGATCATCAATATTGCGCGTTATTCGGTTGCAGATACTTCCTTAGACCGGTCCTCTGCAAGGGACTGTTCGTCACTGGATTGCTCATCTGAACGACTACCTTCAGCCTCCTCTTCTTCGCTTCCCGCGGCAACCTCAATATCTTCCGAGGGCTCCGTGCTCTTGCTCAAGCGGCGCAGCCGTTTCTCCTCTTGTTTTTTCTGACGCTTGAGCTCCTTCTTTCTTTTTTCGCTCCGGTATGCGCCTGCTCTTTTTGCCATACGTCCTCCCTGCATTATCCGACAATGTAGGGATTATACCATGATACTACCGATAATTACCTTCCACCATTGTTGCAATTGGTATGGACCTATCTTCCGAATCAGATGTGTTGTAAGACTGCAATAAATACGACTTGGGAATTTTAGCATATTTCCCTTCCTTTGCAGTGGAAACCGAAGTACATGATTATGGATCATCGTACAGGATACGTTCGACTTTCCCTGAGGAATAAGTCCATACACGGCGATGGCGCAGTTGGAGCGATAGCCGTTCCCAGTATCCTGCAACTGAGGGGCTTCACCATGAATTGTTCTGTTGACTGATAGCTTCCAGCATGGATCGAAAGGAAATATTTATCGTCGACCTATGAGCGTTCTGCACATCGGCTTGCAGATTCTTTGCCACGAAGGTAGGGTGTCGAGCGACTGAGCGAACCGGCAAGGGTACACATTCCCCAGCTCAAGTTTGCGTTAAATTCGCAGGCAGAACTCTGTGCTATTTTAGAGGCGCATGCGCAATGTTCCCATGACATTATGCCCATTGAGCCATAGTGGAGCGAGAAAGAAACATGGAGCACCCAACTCATGGGAATAGCGTTAGAGCAGCTATGCGTTACCCCATCGATGACATTCCATTCAAAGCGAGACAACTATTTGATATGTCCAGAGACCTCCAACGGCAACGCATCATTGTCCAACAGATGTTTTGTAGGCAGTTTTAGTTGTAAAAACAGCATACGAGCTTCATAACTGAATAGAAGCAGTCAACAGCCAGACAGTCCCTCTGGTCTTTTTCTTTACGCAATGGTGCCTGAGGAACGCCTTAACCGTATCCTCAGTAACCTCAGATGAGCTTACTCTGAAGATACTCGTCAATCTCCGCTTCCGAAATGCCTTCCATTTGGCCTCCCGTTCAATCATATTCTCAAAATAGCTTCGTCTTCGCCGGTGCATGCAGTGGCCTTCTGCTTTTGTTATCAAGCACGCCATTATGTGCTCGGCGTACTATCAGAAGGGAGATTTTCAAACTCCACGCTGTCTTGTTCTCATCAGTATCCTGTTTTGCAATTTCGTTTTGTACAGCTACCATGCTTTTCGAGGTGATATTTTCTGTAATTCATGGAGCTAATTATAGGCTGTCTCTCTATTCAGAAGTTGCCTCGGTATCCGTTGCCAGCGAGACCACAACTTCTCCAGTATAGCCATGATGTGACGGATAATCACTATCCTGTCTATTCGCCCCTTCTCTTGCCTTCTTCCCTGCTCCCTCCCTCTGACAATGGAAGCATATACATAGACTTCCTCCATTTTTTATTGACAAATATCATAATTCAGTGTCAAAATATTCATGAAGTTTTAGGAGTTTTTGTACGAATAACGGGCCACAAAGACTTTTAGCTTTGTGGCCTTTTTTGTTGAGCAGCGCTCTATGAGACTTTAGTTTACGCGCAAGGAGGGATTTATCATGGCTAATGGAACAGTGAAGTGGTTTAACGAGTCCAAAGGATTTGGCTTCATCACCAGCGAAGACGGCAGTGACGTATTCGTCCACTATTCATCAATCCAGGGCAACGGCTTCAAGTCGCTTGCTGAGGGTGATGCAGTCAGCTTTGACACCGAGAAAGGCCCGAAGGGCCTCAAGGCTGTCAATGTGAGCAGGGTCTGATACCGCCACTTACTTCAAAAGCCCCCTCTTATCAGGGGGCTTTTTACTATTACCTCATTTACTCTCCTTTTTCGCTTCTGCTAAAATACGTTTGCATGCAATGCGCCATATAGCGAATACATTACAGAGGTAAAAGCATGGATGCCTTTCGGGAAGTTGCCGTAGTCAAGAAAGCGAATATTTATTTTGACGGAGGAGTGACAAGCAGGACCGTTCTGTTTCGTGATGGTTCAAAAAAGACGCTTGGCATCATGCAACCCGGTCACTATGAATTCAGTACGTCAGACAAAGAGGTCATCGAGATCCTTTTCGGCGAACTTGATGTTATCCTTGCCGGTGAGGATACGGGGAAGACGGTAAAAGAAGGGGAATCGTTCTCTGTTCCTGCACACACAACATTCACCGTGAAGGTAAAGACGCTGACAGACTATTGCTGTTCATTTATGAAACCATAGCTGAAGCTTGCACCGTAGTATTCGTAATCTACCTCCATGCATTTTATCGATATTCTTTTTCCTCGTAACGTAGGACCGCTTACCTATCGATGCCCTGAGACGTTGAAGGAAATTGCAGAGCCGGGCATGCTGGTGTCGGCACCACTCAAGAATGGTATCACAAAGGGCATCCTTTACCGTAAGTCCTCATCACCACCACCAGGAAACGCCAAAGAGATTATGGAGATACATGGCAACAGACCTCTTTTCAACAACTCCATGATGAAATTGATGATGTGGATGTCTGATTATTATATTGCCCCCCCCGGCCTTGTTCTTAAGCAGACAGTCCCCAATGAGATGTTTGAGACAGTGAAACCGAAAAGCTCTGGTCTGCATGCCCTGCCCAGCCCTTATGACCTTCTTTCCATCCCTCAAGAGGACCTTGAGCGCTGCTCTGAAATGGTTGACAGCGATTTATATCAAGCTTCGCTTCTTTATGCAGCCTCTTCTCAGCATGAAATCTCGATTATTGCGTCACTGCTTCGCACTGCCGTTAACGTGTTAGTCCTTTTTCCTGAGATCATCGGCGCAACCCGATTCTATAGCACCATACGAAACCTCGGTGACAGGGTCTGCATATTGCATAGCGATATGGCTGCGGGAAAACGTTCAGAAGCGATCATGGGAATCATATCGGGAAGACACGATATTGTGATCGGTACCCGTACAAGCCTCTTTGCGCCAATGCAGAAACTAAGAGCAATCATTGTCATGCACGAACACGTGGACTCTTACAAACTCAATGACGGGATCCGCTTTAATGTTCGGGACTGCGCGATCAAGCGTGCATCCTTAGAACGGATTCCTGTTCTTTTGTCCTCTTCAGCTCCTTCCATGGAATCATGGGCGAATGCGCTAGGCGGCAGATATCGTCTCCTGGATATGCACTCAAGAATAAGAATACCGAAGATACGGACTATTGCTATGCGTTATACTAAGAAGGTTCGCCCTCAGCTCTCATCATCGGTCATCGTTAAGTCCAGAGGAGTACTGCAAAAGAACGAATCAGTACTTTTTTTCCTGAACCGGAGAGGACATTCCACGATGCTTCGCTGCATAGAATGCGGTTCGACGGAAAGGTGCCACCAATGCGGTATTCCGCTTGTTCTGCACAAACAGCAGAATCTCATGCGATGCCATTACTGCAACAGCGACGTATCCATCCCTGAAATTTGCAAGAAGTGTGGAGATTCCCGGCTCGAGCTCGTGGGGACAGGCACTCAAAAGATTGAGGAGGACATGCGAGAGATCTTCGGTGTCGCGACTTTCAGGTTCGATAGTGACAAGGCTGCATGCAGGAATATAAAGAGTAATATATTTGAACATGCATCGCGAGACGAAACACGCATTTTGGTGGGAACCACGATGTTGACTGGCGCGCTGAGAGGAACAGCCCAATTCGGTATGGCAGCAATGCTGAATCCAGACATCGGTCTCAACATTCCCGACTTTAGGGCACGTGAAAGGGCTTTTCAGGAAATCGTCGCCGTCCGTGACCTCATAAATCCCTCTGGTGAGTTGCTCTTGCAGACACGCTTGCCACATGAGTCGCTCTTTAGATATATCAGGGATAATGATTTTGCAGCCTTTGCAGCCGAAGAACTGGCGGTCCGAAAGAACCTCCATTTTCCTCCATACTCAAAGATGATAGACATCGTAATCTCCCGTGATAGGAACTTTCCTCAAACAGCGGTCAGGATGATAGCCCTTACCTCGAAGGAAATTGAGATTCTCGGACCGACAGAAAGAAAAACCAGAAAAGGCGAGATCGAATACTCAATAATAATAAGACATCCCGAAAGGAGATTGCTGCATGCTGCCGCACAGTCACTGAAAGAAAAGAGCAGTAAAATGCCGGATGTTGAGATTAGAGTCGATGTAGACCCTTACTAACTAACTTTTTTCCTATTCTCAGTTTTGAGCATCTGGAAAATCTTCTTGACCTGGGTCTGGGTCTGCCTTCTGGTACCGCGGTTATCGATGCAGTAATCTGCGCGCTGCTTCTTGGTGCGGATATCCATCTGACTCTGCATTCGAAGCAAAGCATCTTTTCGTGATATACCTGACTCCTTTAATCGAGACAGCGCAGTCTTCCTGTCGGCAAATACCGTTATCGTTCTATTAAACCGTGTATGATACCCTCCCTCAAACAGAAGAGGCACTTCAACGATTATAATACTATCTTTGTTCCGTACCTTTTTCACCTGTTCGTCCACCCTCATGAGGACCAAAGGATGAAGAATTACTTCAAGTTTATTTCGTAACATTTTGTTTTTAAATATTTTATTGGCAATATTTTTTTTATTGAGATTGCCATCTGCGTCAACAACATCAATACCAAAAAGCCCTCTAATCTTACCCTTTACGACTTTCTCATCCAGTAGTGAGGCAACGATATCGTCACTATCTATAGTAGCCGCGCCAAGCTCCCTGAACATATCAGCTACAGAGCTCTTTCCCATACCATAGTTTCCTGTCAGCCCTACCTTCAGCATATACTATTATACAGAATTCTTGGCTCAGGAGCCGAGTTTAGCAGCCCTAGAGGCGACACATAACCCCGATTCGTAAGGAATTTTCTTACTGCCCGTCTTCCATCGAACAGAGGTTGTTGCCAACGAAGGACGTTGTCATTAGTCAACAGCCAGAGTTTCTCATCTTCTTTTTCTGAGATATACAGATCTCCGCGTCATCGCTTATTGACGATAATTATTTTTTCCGTTATATTGATGAGTTAGCAATTCTTGTGGAGGTAATATAGTTATGCCAATTTATGAATACCGATGCGGGAAGTGCAGAAGGCATCACGAGATTATGCAGAAGATAACAGAAAAGCCCCTAACGATCTGCCCGAGCTGTGGTGGGACCATGAGTAAGATGATTTCAAGCACATCCTTTGTACTGAAGGGCTCCGGCTGGTATGCAACGGATTACGCAGGAAAGGAGAAGAAGACAAAGGAAGGTGCTGAGAAGAAGGAAAAGCCGGAAATCACAACAAAAAAAGATACCCAGAAGGAGCTAAAATCAGAAAAGAAAACAACTGCTGATTCGAAAAAGTGATCACTCCTCACGTCCATATACCATTCAACAATCTTTCTGAGCATCTCGATCTAATCAGAGATAGACGCCTCAATCTCGAGATATACTTTGCCGGTGAAACCCTTGATATGATTACGATTGCCGACCTGAAGCGAGTGAAAAGAGAGCTCAGCCACGATCCGTCACTTTCCTTTCATGCTCCCTTCATGGATCTTTCCCCTGGAGCAGTGGATTCTCTTGTCCGAAAAGCAACGCTCAAGAGACTTGATCACATGCTCGATGTCGCCGAAATATTCGAACCAAAGATTATCGTCTTTCACTCCGGATACGAAAAGTGGCGCTATGCACTGAAAGCGGACTGGTGGCTTGAAAAGAGCCTTCTTACCTGGCAGCCTATAAATAAGCGAGCAGCATCTATGGATGTCAGAATCGCGATCGAGAACATTTTTGAAGATGAGCCATCTAATTTGAAAATGCTTATGGAGGGCATGAACTCGATAAATTTCGGCGTCTGCTTTGACACGGGTCATTGCAACCTCTTCTCAAAGGTTCGTCTTGAGGACTGGATGGAGGCACTGAATCCCTATATCATTGAGCTTCATCTGCATGATAATGACAAGTCGTCAGACCAGCACTTACCCGTAGGAGAAGGGACCTTTGACTTTGGAAAATTCTTCTATCTCCTGAGGAATAAGGACTGTATTCATACCATAGAAGCACATTCACCGGAAAAAGTGATGCGCAGCATGGAGAATATCCGCCGTCTTACAAGAGCCTCAGCTGGTTCCTAATGGAGAATCCCTTGAGTTTCGGAACATCATCACCTTTATACTGAATCAGTACTTTGTGTGATTCACCCAGTCCCTGGGGCATGAAAAGCTTCTTGATCCTGGCCAGTTCGAACAAGTAATCAGGGGATGTAGCCGCAAGCCGGGCAATCTCACGATCGATGCCATTAGCCAGAAGAAAAGTTCCCTGGCTACAGTATCCAACGGGCTGCAACCCCACATCCTCTCCCCAGCGCTTCAGACAGGAGAAATCGACATGTGCAGTAATATCCTGTTCACCTATATGCGCAAATATGTCTTCGCAGAGCTGATGCCGGAAGTAACACATGACCGTTCCCCGGCTCCTGTCCTCGCTGTAATATTCCTCTGCAGGATAACCATAGTCAATCGTGAATACAAAACCCCTGCAGAGAACACGAGATAGAGACGCCAGCCAGCTCTTTATGCGAAGATTAACCTCTGTCGTTTGCCCCGGACTGAGTACAACCCCTGCATCAGTAAAATACCGGGTAAGTAATTCTGTTGACAACGGACATGATTGTTCACGAAAAGCATGCCCGTCGTGATCAATGTATATCTCTTTCAGGGTATCTTCCATTTTCACACGATGAACAGGAAATGCATCCAGCAATTCATTAGAAAATATACACCCTGTCATGATGCCAGCATCTCGAACATCCGTAACCCAGGAGACCTTTCCGTAATGATCCTCAAGATGTTTTTTCTGTTGCCGCATCTGGAATGGATTCTTCTCCGCGATGACATACCGAACATGGTCATAAAACGCATCCCGGGCGGTCAACCCTGTGCTCTCTGCAGTATGAGGCATGCGCTCCGACATTCGGATCCAGCTCAGAATATCCTTACACAAATATCCCTCCCCAGCACCCATTTCCAGTATCGTAAAAATTTCCGGACTTTCCATGGCAGCCCACATTTCCATTATCTGCTTTGCCACTATTGACCCGAATACCGGATGGAGGTGAGAACTGGTATAGAAATCCCCTTCTCTACCGATTCTTGTCTTCTGAGAAGTATAATACCCATGTTCAGGATCATACAAAACCATCTCCATGAAGGTTTCAAACGTTACGGGACCGTGGCTTCGAATACGATTGACAATCTTTCTTTCCAGCGGATTCATGTCCAGAGCACCAAGAAGTGTAATCAGAAGAACAACGATAGCTCCTGCGTGACTATCATATTACCTGAAGCATCCGATCGAGAGAGCGTTTAGCCGGAATGCGGACATGCTCGGGAACCTTTACAATATAGCTGTTTTCCCGGAACGCTCTGAGAACGCTTTGCAACGTGGTCTTCTTCATATTCGGACAAACCATATCATTCCTGAGGGGAAAGAACAATTTCTCCGGATTTTCTTTGTGGAGTCGATGTAAGAGACCGCTCTCGGTACCAACGATAAATTCAGTTTCTGAAGATGCTGCAGCATATCTGAGCATCCCAGAAGTGCTGGTAACATAATCCGACCGATCAAGGACCTCTATGCGGCACTCAGGATGTGCCATGAGAACAGCACGCGGATGATTCTTGCGCGCACGCTCCACATCCTCCACAGTCACCCGCTCATGTATATTGCAGTAACCGTCCCAGGCTATGACTTTTTTTTCAGTATTCCTTGCAGCCCACATTGAGAGATTCTTGTCGGGCACACAAATGACCGCATCGCTAGAAAGCGATTCGATGACGCGCACCACATTCGCTGACGTACAGCAGATATCGCTCCCTGCCTTCACTTCAGCCGTCGTGTTGACATAAGCAACAACAGGAATACCAGGATACTGTTTCTTCATGTCATTTAATGAGAATTCAGGAGGATAGACATATGCTGGAGGGTCTTCGAATCCCGGAAATTTCCTTCTGACAGGTCGTGGGGAGTCAGCCCTGATCATGTCTGCCATGGGGCAGCCAGCTCCCTCTTCAGGAAGCAGCACGGTCTTTTCAGGGGAGAGGATTGAAGCACTCTCGGCCATGAAATGAACACCACAGAAGACGATCATGTCGCAGTCGCGCGTTGCGGCAATTCTCGAGAGTTCGAGCGAGTCTCCCACAAAGTCCGCTATTTCCTGTACTTCTTCTCGTTGATAGTTGTGAGAGAGAATAAGCGCGCGTTTCTCCTCCTTGAACCTCATGATCTGATTCCGCAGGGAGGCGAGCTCAGGAATCATCTATAGCCTGGTCTTACTGTTCTTTTCGAGCGTTGCGTTTGTGAAAAGGATCGTTCCATCGTCCAACACGATCTTATACATCGGCGAGGACTGTGCCTGAGAAGGACTGCTTATTTCAGAAAATTCATACTTCTTCTTGCCATTATAGAGGGAAAAGACTTTTTTTACATATTGACGGGTCTCGAGGATGGGAGGAACGGCTCCGTATTTTTCAACCGTCTTCGGTCCTGAATTATATGCAGCCAAGGCTAAGGTTAGATTGCCGTTGAACCGTTCGAGAAGCTGTCTCAGATACTTGGTTCCACCTTCTATATTTTCTTCCGGATTAAAAGGATTGCTAACGTTGAGATCGTTCGCTGTTGATGGCATAAGTTGCATGAGTCCCATGGCACCCTTCCGGGAAACGGCACGGTGATTGCCATTCGATTCAGTCGTTATCACTGCTTTGATTAACTCCGGCTCCAGATCATACTTGGAAGCAGCCTGATGTACGTAACCGCTGTAATCAGGGCGGATTACAACGCTAACCTCTTCTGTTTCCGGAGAAGCCTTATCTCCCACTACCCGTTGAGACTTCTTGCCGAACGGTGCATCCGTATAACAAACCACGCCTTCTTCGTCGATATATTTATATATCTCTGCTGATGTTGCAGCCACTGTCAGCGTCAGACAACACATCACAATCCATACTATTCGCATAGCTAATCATACCATGGTTGTCCCGCAGAGTCAATATTCCTTTTATATTGGCAAGTTACGCTAACTTTCAATGCTTTTACTTTAAGTTTTATGGTAAATTATGACCGATGCATATGCATTAATTTTCCGAGAAACGGGCTGGCTAACAAAGTGAAAAAGAAGATACTCATTGCGGACAATATCAGAAATTCCCTTGAGCGTGAACAGTCAATACTCAACAGGGCAAGCTTCGAGATTTTTACGACACTGTCCGGACGGAAAGCTCTTGAACTTCATAAAGCGCATGCGATGGACCTTATTATCATCTCTCTAGAACTTGCCGACATCAGTGGCGACAGTCTCTGTGCGATGATACGCCAGGACAATCAACTCAAGAACGTAGCATTACTGATAACCTGTTCAAATGATCCGGTCTGTATTGAACGCGCTACCCATTGCGGTGCCAATGCCTATATGATAAAGCCCTTCCATTCTGAGCAGTTTGCCAGTAAAGTAACGGCGCTGTTATCTATTAAGCGGAGACAAAGATACCGCGTGCTCCTGAAAGCATCGATCAAGGGGCAGCAGCCAGGTGTCTTCTTCTATTGTTCTACCCGCGATATTAGCACTTCAGGAATCATGATCGAGACGGAGCAAGCCCTCGCTGAAGGTGATGTTCTTACCATCTCCTTTGTCCTGCCGGGCTTTGGTCATATCTCTGCAGATGGAGAGATACGGCGCATGGAAAGAATAGGGGCAAGTTACGGCTATGGCATCCGTTTTCGAGATCTTTCGCACAAGCAGCATCAGGCCATCGAAGTTTTTATCCTATCACGGTCAGGACATAAAACGTAGTATGAGGCGGAAGGAGGAGACCTTAGAGGTTGTCGATCCGAGTGGCAAGGTTATCGGGATCGCCCGCCGATCTGAGCTGCACCGGGATCCCTATCGCATCCACCGAGTTGTCCATGTGCTTGTATTCGACCATAAGGGTACTCTGCTGCTACAGAAGCGTTCACGAAACAAGGATACGGCATCTGGCATGTGGGACACCTCTGTCGGCGGACACGTCAACATCGGTGAAAACATCCACTCGGCAGCGTTGAGAGAACTGCGGGAAGAACTGGGCATTCAAGGATGCCCGATCAATTTCCTCTATGACTATTTGTTCAGTAATAGGCAGGAGACTGAATTGGTCAGAACATATACCTGTGTTTATTCCGGCCCCTTCCGGTTCAACCGTCAGGAGATTGACGATATCCGTTTCTGGAGTCTTGAAGACATTGACGTTCATATTAAGAGCGGAGTGTTCAGCGACCATTTCATAGAGGAGTTCAAGCACTACAGATCATTGGACGATCACTGTTAAGTCACAAACCCGCATTTGCTCCTACAGGCTTTCAGACAGCGCGTCTTTAGCCCTTCAAGAGTTCGGGGTCGGTATGCGGAATAAAGAGTGCTCCCTGAAGGACATTCAGTAGATCAGGGTCTTCGCTCATCTGACGGTATGTAATCAGGGCTCGAATCTGCTTCACGTCATCAACTAGGGAGCTGTTCAGCAACAGCATGGTAGCACCACTGAGCGATGAATTGCCAATCGGCACAATCTTTTCCTTCTTTATGTCAGGGAGCATACCGATATTTACGGCGCTTTCGAGGTTAATACCGCATCCCAGGGCGCCGGATACATAAACCTTGTTCAGATCACTGATTCTCATACCAACAGATTTGATAAAAACAAACAGGAAGGCAAACATGGCAGCTTTTGACCTTAAAAAATTCTGTAGCTCATGCTCGCTTAACAGCAGCTCTTTCCCGGGAGATCGGAAAACCTGATACGACGCAACTCCGTCCCTTAGCACAACCCCCTTTCTGGACCTATCAAATTTTCCCGCAGCATCGATAATGCCTTTGGTGTAAAGCTCCGATACGAGATCTATCAGGCCCGATCCGCAGATTCCTTTTGGTTCACCACCGGATATCACCGTCAGGTGCATCTCATCGGTCTGGCCGTCGATCACGACATGGCTTATCGATCCCGGCTCAGCTCTTCTACCAATGCCGGAGATACCCCCCTCAAGAGCCGGCCCGGCTGCACCGGCACCGACCATGATCCATTCTTTACATCCCAGCATTATTTCGACGTTCGTTCCTACATCCAGAAAAAGAACCGGGGCTGTCTGCTTGTGGACTCCTATGGCGACCATGCCGCTTATGATATCGCCACCGACATAGCTACCAGCATTCGGAAAAACGTAGACCAGAGCGTTGCGATGAACGAAAATGCCGACATCCCGCGATGAACAGAATACCGCCTGTCCTACTACCGGCGTATGTGGGGCAATCGGAATATGGCTAACGTCAAATCCAAGAAAAAAATGTGACATGATCGTATTGCCGGCCACTGCCAGAGCATAGACATGCTGCCGGGCAACATGATGCGTATCGCACACCTCACGAATCAGACAATTAAGGGTTTCGCGGAGCAGCCGAACGAGATCGTCGCCCTCTCCTACCATCGCCATCTGAGCGCGGGCCAAGACATCGGCACCATACCTAGCCTGCAGATTGATCGTCTCTAAAACAGCGATATTCTTTCGAGCATTCAGGTCAAGAAGGGCGCACTCGATCGTGGTAGTACCGATATCCAGAGCTATCCCGTATATCGCACCTGAACTATTGAGTTCAAGCACAACATAAGCTGTATCTGTACATCCTATGACCAGATCCAGCGTAAAATTATTCCTTCTCATTTCATAAGGAAGCCGCTGCATGACATCCAGCGGCACATGCAGAGGATGAATACCTCGTTTTTCAAGTTCCGTGATAAAGCGATCAGCATCGGCGCCTCTGTCCTGCGATGAGGGCTTGGGAAGACTGACGGTAATCCCAAAGGCAAGAGGTCTATGCGGCATAGACCGTCTTTCCCATATCCGTAATGTCGTAGCCACCGAGGGCAGTCACAAGCTTTCTGAACTCAGCACTGCTCTGGATGATGTCCAGAAGCGCGGCAACATGCGGCAAGTCTGAAAACACCGCCGGAACGACAAGGTCATACCTCTCTTTTGCAACAGGAATGAATTCAAGATCGAGTACCCGGGCTGCCGCAAGAATGCCCATGCCGGCATCAGCAACTCCCGTAAGCACAGCAGATGCCACACCCATGTGGGTATATTCTTCCCGCTCATAGCCGTTGATCTGCGGTGGAGAAATACCAAGTTCTCTGATGTATTTGTCGGTCAGCAGTCGAGTGCCAGAACCTCCCTGCCGGTTGATAAAACGGACATCAGGCCGAAGAAGATCCTTGAATCCTCTGATCTTTTTTGGATTTCCTTTCATCACCAAGAAGCCCTGTTCTCTATAGACCAGATTGACCAGGTATACCCTCATGTCGCCCAGCATGTTCTTGATATAGGGCACATTATACTCCCCGGTTGCTTCATCGAGCAGATGAGTTCCAGCAACATGAGCCTCACCTTTTCTGATTGCACTGAGCCCTCCCATAGAACCAACATGAGCCGAAGAAAGAGAGAATCTTGGATTCGCCCTTTTAAGGAGGTTGGCGAGAAGATCAAGGGTGTTATCATGGCTTCCAATGCATACTACGGTATTCTCAACCTCCTCCTTGGCCCTCAGCATTTCCACCTGAACCTCCGTGCCGGCTCCGTATCCCTCCAGAGGCGCAGGAATACGCACAAAGCCGTCAGCCCGAACAAGAGACATGAGACTGCCGGCACCTCTGGTAACCGGCGTTGCAACCAAGGTCTCTCCTACCCTGCCAAGTTTTACTCTCAGAAATTCTTCCTGTCCAAGTGACGATGCAACCTGCCGTGAAAGCCGTGCGATACTTTTTTCCACATCGGGAGGCTCAATTCCCTGGAGCGCATGGATTAGTCTCTTTCCGAAGAGGTTAAAGGTAATAAAGGCAGAGACCGGATACCCTGGTATCCCGAGCACAGGTTTTCCCATGACTATGCCAAGAATTACAGGCTTGCCGGGCTTGATATCGACACCATGGAGGATGACATTACCCAATTGGCTTATCGCTGCAGCGGTATAATCTTCCGATCCCGCAGACGACCCGGCGTTAATGATAACGACATCGTACAGCTCACATGCTTTCTTCAGGGTCCCCTGTAACCGTTCAGGATTATCCGGAACAGGGTTGAAACGCACTGACTTGCCTCCCCATTCTGAGACGAGAGCTCCAAGGATTCTGGAATTGAACTCAATAATCGATCCCTGCTTTAACGGCTCACCGGGTTCGATGAGTTCACTGCCCGTCGGTATGATTGCAACCCTCGGCTTTCTCCTAACTCGTATCTCAACATAGCCGCCGGAGAGAAGCGCACCAATATCAACCGGTCTGAGCCGATGATTTTCTGGAATGATCATTTCTGAGCTTACTATATCCTCACCGATCAGCCGCACGTGCTGCCACGGTGTCACCGGCGCGAGAATCTCGATATAGTCATTGTCATTACATCTCACTAGGTTCACATCTTCAATCATGATCACAGCATTGAATCCCTCCGGAATGGGATCACCGGTATCGACAGGGCAAGCTTGTTCCGGGAGCTTCAGGGTTTTGGGAGAAACCTCAGAGGCACCAAAGGTATCCCGACACTTGACGGCATAACCGTCCATGGCAGAAGAGTGATAAAAGGGTGACGAGACATTCGCAAAAAAAGGGGCAGCGGTGATTCGTCCAAGAGCTTCATGCACCTTGACTTTTTCATCCGGCACCGTTGTCATATTGCTCTTCTCCAGAGCTTCCTGCCACATCTGCAGTGCCTTCGCCAGCGGCGTATATTCTCGGTAGATGCCCTTGTTCATGACTCGTCCCGTGGATGTCGCGCTCCCGTCTCCCGTTGAACGTCAGAAGAACGGATATGGAATCGAGCGCAGAAGATGTCGAGAACGGCGATCTTCATTCTTCTGCATATTCGAGTTCAGAAGCCTCCACAGCTACGATACGGTTCTTCCCGAATTCTTTAGCGCGATAGAGAGCTAAATCTGCACATCTGATCAATTTTTCACCGCTTTCTGCCTTTTCATCCGGCAAGCCGGCAATACCAATGCTCATGGTTATGTTTCTGTTCAGTCCGCTGAAGGAGTGCTGAGCAATCCGCATCCTCATGCGTTCAGCGACGATCATCGCATGATCTTTTTTTGTGCTCGGTAAAATGACCATAAACTCCTCACCCCCATACCGAGATGCAGTATCGATCTCCCTGATACTGCCTGCAAGAATCTTAGCCACCTCCCTCAGAACACTGTCACCAACAGAATGCCCGAAGTCATCATTGATTCTTTTAAAATCATCGATATCCAGCATGACAAGTGAAAAAGGGGTGCTGTAACGTCTGGAACGTTCAAATTCGCCGCTCAGGACGTCATGAAAGTACCTGCGGTTGTAAAGACTGGTCAGGGAATCGGTAATTGCCATATAGTTCACTCTCTGAAGCAGTTCTTCAAGCTGTCTATTCTTCTGTATGAGCTCGTCCTGCAATGCCTTCGTCCTGAGCAATGCGTATATTCTTGCATTCAGCTCGAGTTCATTGTAGGGTTTCGGTAGATAATCATCGGCACCGATATGAAGGCCTGAGATCTTGTCAGAAAGATCCTTCTTTGCTGTCAGCATGATTATCGGTATGCCTTTTGTGGTTTCTTCGATTTTCAGCCATCTGCATATCTCGTACCCGTCCATACCCGGTAACATGACGTCAAGCAAGATGAGATCCGGCCTTTCGGTCTTAATTATCTTGATTGCGTTAATGCCGTCCTCTGCCCAAAGAACCTCATATCCAACTTTCGTAAGAACTTCTTTTGTCGCCGAAGCCTGAACAGAATCATCTTCAACAACCAACACCTTGGCCTTTACCACCCATTCCCTCCCCTGATCATTGCTTAGCTTACCAGCAAGAAAACAGGATAATCAAGCTCTCTTCTATCACTCTCACGGAGCGTTTTAGCATCTTCAAAGACTACTGGCAACGATCCTCAAAGGTTCTTCTGAGACAAGATGACAGGTGATATGCAGATGTTTTCTGCCGACCTGGGACTCTGCCTTGGCCTTCGCTGCGTTGCAAATCTTTCTTAAAATGTCAGACTTGCTCCCATAGTAGAGCCAGGGGAAAAAATCGTTTATATCGGAGCTCCTGAACGGGGTTAGCTCTTCTTCAGAAGCGCCGTACTTCTTCAAAAGACACATGACATCAAAGAGCGGAGGCTGAGAATGCATCCAGAGTGCGATCATAAGCAGGCGCTTCCAATCCGCAGCTATATGTATCTTATCGACGTCTTGTCTCGCCAAAGACCGAATGGATTCAAGTATATCACTGCCGGCTGTTACGTAGCGGCCGTCGTCGAACGAATACAGCTCTTGGTGAATTTTCTTTGCTGTATCATGTTGAACGAGCACCATCTCACGATAAGAATCTGAATGCGTTCCTGAGGTTTTTCTCTGTGAGTACATCTCTTCCTACCCCTGTTACATGGATCTGCCACTCATCGCAATGTTAAAAAAACAAGTGCCTCTATATGAAAGGTATTGGGGAAAAAATCAATCATCTGAACCGACACGATATCGTATTTTTCCTTTAATTTCTTCACATCCCGGGCAAGCGTCGATGGATTGCATGATATGTAGATTAGCCGCTCGGGAGTATTCTCGAGCACTTTCTTTGTCACATCAGCAGTCATACCCGGCCGTGGTGGATCAAGTAGTAGAAGATCCACTTTTTTCGGCAGTTTGTATTTTTCCGCAGTCGTTTTCACAAAGCGACAATTCTTAAGCCCATTCATCTTGAGGTTCCTCGCTCCATCTTCAACAGCATGTGCCTCTTCCTCAACGAGTATGATCTCCGCGGCATTCTCTGCCAGCGGAAGAGAGAAGTTCCCTGCCCCGGCATACAGATCAAGGACTGTGCCCTGTGACAATGGAGCCGCAGCTTGCACAATTTTCTCTGCAACCTTAATATTCATAGCCCAGTGGGCCTGAAAGAACGTCCATGGAGAGACAGTATATTTCAGCTCTAAGAGATCAAAGGCAATATACCCGGCACCGTCAGACAGAACTTCGTTGCAGGCGATACTGGAAATGCCTATGGCGCGGAATGGCTCTGAAACGCACTTATGCCCGTCAGGATATTTTAACAAGATTGATGCTGCATCTCCGACACACAGATGGGCCTCCTTCAATCCATGCGCAAGTCCCTGCTGCTTCATCTTCCTGAGAAAGCCGTTGATTTCGTCTTTCATGAGAGGACAGGTGTCAAACTCTACGACATCGCGCGACGACTCACGAAAAAAGCCTATGATCCCTTGCCGCGATACCTTGAACTGTGCCCTATGACGATAGTTCCATTGAACGTCAGAAAGCGACGGCGCCAGATTCACATCGATCTTTCCAATCCTTGTCAGAGAATCGATCAGCACCTCCTCTTTCATGCGCAGCTGACGATCATAGGAAATATATTGGAGATGGCAGCCTCCGCACATACCGAAGACCGGACATCTCGGCTCCACCCGGTGCTCAGAAGGCTCAAGAACTTGCGTCACTACGGCACGAGTATAGTCGCGCCTTTTCTCCTGCACCGAGACTTCGACCGTCTCGCCGGGGATGGCTCCCCTGACGAGCATTATTCTTTCATCGCGAGCTACCGTGTATCCGCCATATGCCGACTGAAGAGGTTTTACGATCAAGGGTCCTAATCCTTCCCGGTCAGCTTCTTAATGGTTGCCTTCAGTTCCGTCAAATCAGATGACTTTACGATATACGCCTCAGACGCCCAAACTGAAAAGTCATCGCGGTAATCATAGGCTGTTGACATTATGATCGGGAGCCGCGGTCGCTTCTCTTTCATCTGTCTCAGCAATTTAATACCATCGATGTCGGGCAAGTGAATATCAAGGGTTACGAGATCAGGCTGTTCCTGCTCAAACTTTTCCAGGCCTTCCTGGCCGCTTGATGCCGTAACTATGACATATCCCTCATCTTCAAGCTCTTCCTGATATAGCCTGAGGATACTCTGGTCATCATCAACAATAAGAATCTTCATACTGCTTCCTCCTTTATCGGCAGATAAATTCTGAAAACCGTGCCTTTATCAAGTTCGCTCTCCACCTCGATCCTTCCATTGTGTTCCTGAATGATACGATGCGTGATGGCAAGTCCAAGTCCCGTGCCCGCTGATTTTGTTGTATAAAAAGGATTAAAGATAGACGGCAGTTCCTCTTTGGGTATACCCTTCCCTGTGTCACGGATCTCAAGAATGACTTGATGCTCCTGTACAGATGTTTTTATGGCTATCGTACCAGTCCCCGAAAGAGCCTGCACAGCGTTGGTGATGATATTGACAATTGCTTCCTTGACTCTGTTCGGGTCAACAAAGACGTGCGGAACTTCCTCAAATTCCTTCTTCAGAATAAGTCCTCGCTCTTCAATATCGGATTCCATAAGCCGGATGATGTCATCCAGCAGGAGATTAAGGTCTACCGCTTCTTTTGCAAGACGCGCTTCCTTCACAAAGCCGAGTATCTCCTTTAAGATGCCCTCGAGTCTCGAGACCTCCTTAACGATGATTCCTGCATATTCCTGAAGATTGCCATCAAGCTTCTTTTCGAGCCGTTTGGCGAATCCGCCGACAGAAACAAGAGGATTTCTGATCTCGTGCGCTACCTTTGCAGCAACCTCTCCCAGCGCTGCCATTTTCTCCGTCGTCACAAGCTTCTTCTGCAGCTCTTTCAGCTCGGTGATATCCCTCACCACATGAACAGAGCCGATGAACTCGCCTGAAGTATCAAAGATCGGAGAGCTCGATGTCAGAAAGGTGCCGCCAAGATGATGATCTTCCAGTTCCTCTATATAGGCCTGTTTCGTGCTTACGGTCTTGTGGTGCGGACATCTCACATACGGCTCCGTCGTACCATGGAAGAGTTCATAACATTTCCGACCAAGAATCTGTTCCTCGGTCAGTTTCAACTTGGTCATAACCGCCCTATTGATTCTCTTTATGACATAGTCACTGCTGTTGAAATAGACCATATCCGACATTGACTCGAAGATATTTTCAAGCTGCTGTTCGGCCATGGTCATCTGTTCGAAAAGGCGTGCGTTTTCTATGGCAGAGGCCATGTGGTTTGAAAAACTGGACAGGAACTGCATATCCTCCTCTGATATAACCTTTCTGTTAAAGTAGTTATCAACCCAGATAAGCCCTATCACCTTGTCACGTGAGATAAGCGGTACGACAGCATAGGCCTGAGTACCCAGTTGCTGAATCAGCAACGTATCGGCAAAGCGTTCCTGTCTTACGTCATGAACGTTATAAGGTATTTTGTCCTTCACCGCCCGTGTCAGGATCGTTTCATCGTTAAGAGATATTTCTATGCCCATCGCAAGA
>DKBH01000107.1 GCA_002451165.1 Nitrospiraceae bacterium UBA6905 | reverse complement strand
AAGGAAATCGAAAGCGCTGATAAGGCCGTGGCAGAGGCAAAGCAGAAAGGGGCTGACCTTTACGCGCAGGATGTATTTGCAAAAGCAGAGGAGTCTCTGAAGCAGGCACATGCACAGGTTGCTGCAAAGAAGTACAAGGAGGCAAAAGCTGCTGCTGAAGAAGCGGTGAAGATTGCTGAACAGGCTGTTTCGATGATCGAACCCAATAAAGCCAAGATGAAGAGCGATGCCGAGCAGACTCTCGTGGATGTTCAGAATGCATTGGGTGAGCTGAAGTCGGCGGTAGTCAAGGCCATAAAGAAGAAAGCTGCGGTCAACCGCGACGAAATTCAGGGCATGATCGGGAAGTGGGAAATCGATTTGGTCAATATCAAAGAGCAGCTGCAGGCGGGGAGCATACGCCAGGCATATGATCTGCTGGTATCCCTGCAGGAACAGATAAAATCGCAAAAAGAAGGCATGGCTGCTGCGATAGAACCGAAATCGGCAAAACAATAGGACGGTAAAACCTATGAGCCTGTGGGAAAAGGTCAAGCTTGATCTGCAGAAAGGGTTAGAAGAGGGCATGGCAGCCCTTAAGGAAGGGGCTGCCGTGGTAAAAGAGAAGGCAGAGGAACTTACGGAAGAAGGAAAAAGACGCTACAAGATTTTTGAGCTGAAAAAAGAGGTGCATAAGGAACTTGCCGAGCTTGGCGGGAAGGTATATGATCTTGGCGCAACGATGGAAAATCCCCTGCTTGACAACGAGGTAAAGACCATTATGGAGCGGATACAGCAGCTTGAGGAAAAGTTAACTGAACTCGAAGACAAAAAGGAGATAAGCTAAATATCCCCGGACTCACGTCCGGGGCTTTCTAACTGCATGCAATCTACGGTTGTCCGCCTCCGGCGGATAAACTTCATTCACTGAGTGACCTCCGGGGGTTTGCGGTGGATGAACTAAAGTTCGAATCCGACAGGTCATTGCGATACCATCAATGAACCCGCTTCGCTCTGGGCGGCCATTCATCCCGGGGTCAAAAGCCATGAGGAAGTCTGGCCGCCTTTACTCAGAAGGCTCGGCTATATTTCCATGCAAATGTGCAGCTATAGGAATGCAGGAGTGTTTAAGAGAACAGTGGATTCCCGGTCTCAAATGAGCTTCAGTCGGCCGCATAACGGCATCCTGCTCATCACGGTCGCCGGTGAATGGAGACTCAGGCGTGAGATTCCATCGACCGATGAGGTAATAAAAGAGATTGAGGCCGGACCTCAGGTTCAGCAGGTGACCTTTGATGCGCAGGAGCTTAAAGTTTGGGACAGCAGTTTGTTGACGTTCATTATAAAAGTTATAGATCTTTGTTCCGGGAGAAACATCGCTGTTGAGAGGCAGGGACTTCCTCTTGGCATCCAGAGGCTTCTGGACCTTGCCTCTTCTGTCCCTGAAAGGAAAGGCGCCCGAAGGGAGACATCAAGGATTCCTTTTCTGGAACGGATCGGAAATTCAGCGGTCGCTCTATGGCGCAGTAATCTGGATCTGCTCGAATTCATTGGAGAAGTATTGGTGGCTCTTGCGAGGATGCTTTCCGGCAAGGCCCGATATCGCCGGGCCGACCTCTTTCTCGTCATGCAAGACTGCGGCGCACAGGCTCTTCCTATCGTATCCCTGATAAGCATTCTTGTCGGCCTTATCCTCGCTTTCATCGGTGCGATCCAGCTCAAGATTTTCGGAGCACAGATTTATGTTGCCAGCCTCGTCGGCATCGGTATGGTCCGTGCACTGGCAGCGATTATGACCGGCATAATTATGGCCGGCCGGACAGGTGCCTCTTTTGCCGCGCAATTGGGAACAATGCAGGTGAACGAGGAGATCGATGCCCTGAAGACCTTCGGCATCTCACCGGTGGAATTCCTCGTGCTGCCGAGGATGCTCGCCCTTTTTTTCATGATGCCTCTCCTTACGCTCTATGCTGATCTCATGGGCATACTGGGAGGCATGCTCATAGGGGTGTCCATGCTTAACCTGAATTTCATGGAATACTATACTAAGACCCGTGAAGCGGTAAGCCTGAATGACTTCTGGGTCGGTATTTTCAGTGCCGCGGTATTTGGTGTCCTGGTTGCACTGGCGGCTTGCCTGCGGGGCATACGGTGCGGCCGGAGTGCTTCTGCTGTTGGTGAGGCGACCACCTCTGCAGTGGTCAGTGGTATCGTAAGCATTATCGTGGCAATGGCAATAATAACGGTCGTCTGTCATGTGCTGAACATTTGACAATCGGGATGAAGGAAGAGATGGAGAAAACAGTGCCGCATATTCTTGTACGGGGTCTCACCATGGCCTACGGGGATTTCCTTATCCAGAGGGATCTGACCTTTACGATCAACAGGGGAGATATCTTCATCGTTATGGGTGGAAGCGGATGCGGGAAAAGCACCCTGCTCAGACACCTGGTGGGGCTCCAGCGGCCTGCAAAGGGCGAGCTTCTCTATGGAGACGTGAGTTTCTGGGATGCCGATCCTGAAGAGCGGGAGCGTATCATGATGAACTTCGGCATACTCTATCAGAGTGGAGCCCTCTGGAGTTCTCTGACCCTCGGAGAAAACGTTGCCCTGCCGCTCCAGCAATACACAAACCTCAGCTCTGATGAGATCAGGGAGGTCGTCGCACTAAAGCTGTCCCTTGTCGGCCTTTCAGGATTTGAAGAGTATTATCCCTCCGAAATAAGCGGAGGTATGAAAAAGCGTGCCGGGCTGGCCCGTGCCATGGCATTAGATCCGGATATCCTTTTCCTTGACGAGCCTTCTTCGGGACTTGATCCCATCAGTGCCTACCAACTCGACGAGCTGATTCTTGAACTCAGAGAAAGTCTCGGCGCGACGGTGGTTATTGTTACCCATGAGCTGGCGAGTATCTTTGCTGTCGGCAACAACTCAGTATTTCTTGATATTGAGGCAAAAACGATGATAGCCGCCGGAGACCCCAAGAGACTCCTTCTTCAGGAGAAGGATTCCCGCATTATCAATTTTCTTACCCGGGGAAAGGGTCTGCAGAGAGAATAATGCATGGTTTCGCGATGACACGAAGACATATCGGGTTGATTGACTTACCGGAGCTCTTAACGGCAGAGGTGAAACAAGATGAGTAAACAGGCAAGCAAGACCCTGATCGGCGCCTTTGTCCTTGGCGCAATAGTTCTTATCGTCGTAGCGGTGATGATCTTCGGATCAGGTAAATTCATGGCTAAGACTTACAAGTATGTGCTTTTCTTCGAAGGCTCGGTAAAAGGGCTGCAGGTCGGTGCCCCTGTGGTTTTTCGCGGCGTTAAAATTGGCCAGGTCATTGACTTTGCCATGCGCCTCGATCCTTCCGATCTTTCGATACTCATACCCGTATATGTGGAAATAGAGGCTGGGACATTTGTGAAGCCGAAAAAGGTTTTCTTGCTGAACATATGGTCTGATCAGTACAAGTTTATGCAAGCGCTGGTAGATAAAGGATTGCGCGCACAGCTCCAGATGCAGAGTTTTGTCACAGGCCAGCTTGTCATAAATCTGGATTTTTATCCCGGCAAACCCGTTAAGCTTTCGCGGACGGAGAAGAAGTATCCCGAGATCCCTACGGTTCCCTCAGACATTGAGGAAGTGAAAAGAAGGTTCGAAGATCTGCCCGTGGCGGAAATCGCCGAGCGATTGAGAAGCGCCCTTGCCGGCATAGAAAAGATCGTGAATTCCCCGGATATGCAGAAAAGCGTTGTTACCCTGAATGCGCTGCTTACAGACCTCGACAAACTTGTGCGAGAGATGAATGCCCAGGTGGTGCCCCTTGCGTCGAATATCGACAAACTTGTGCGAGAGATGAATGCCCAGGTGGTGCCCCTTGCGTCGAATATCGATAAACTGGTAAAGGACGTGAATGCCCGGGTAGAGCCGCTCTCAACAAGTATGCAGAAAGCATCGGATGCCGCATATGCGGCATTCGCACAGACGGAGAAAACCCTGGCCATGCAGGAAGGGGTTTCCGGCCAGATTGCAGGGAGTATCAAAGACACCCTGGCCTCTGTCCGGACCACGCTGCAGGAAACGCAAAGAGCAGTTCGCTCGATTGAGGACATGGTTGCCCAGAATCCTCAGCTTGGGTATCAGGCAGGAAAGACGCTGGAGGATATCTCAGCACTGTCCCGTTCCCTCCGTTCTCTTGTTGATTACCTTGAGCGGCATCCGGAAGCGTTGATAAAAGGGAAGAATTCCCCAAAAGGAGAATGAAATGACAGGAGTATTTTCTTATCGATATGCGTTGTTATGCTCAGGCATAATTGCCGTGTTCCTGACTGGCTGCGTTGGTTCTGCGCCCACGAGGTTTTACACTCTAAGTTCCATGGAAAGTCCGGCGCACAAAAAACAGGTTGCCGAGGCCACTCGTGACGTTATTGTAGCGCTGGGACCTGTGTCAATTCCTGATTATCTCGACAGACCTCAGATAGTGACGCGATCAGGGCAGAATGAACTCGCGGTGGATGATTTCCACCGGTGGGCCGGCTCCCTCGAAACTGATATAACACGTGTCCTGATCGAAAATCTTTCGGCTCTGCTTCCTCCTGATCGCTACCATGTCGTAAGCTGGATTCAACCGGCGCAGTCTTATACCTCGATTGCGCACAGAGTCGCCGTAGATGTAATTCGATTTGACGGTACGTATGGCGATTCTGTCTCAATGAAGGTCCAATGGGCGGTATTCAGAAAAGACAGGGAGGCATTGGTGATGCATGCCTCCATTATCGAGCCAGTGACAGGTAATGATTACCGTGCGCTGGTTGAAGCCATGAGCAGGGTAATGGAGAGTCTCAGCCGTGACATTGCGGATACAATCTCGTCACTCGAAAAATAGATCATAATACCTATTTGCCTGTCGAAAGTCTTTTCAATATCTCCTGTTTCTACGAAGACGGAGAGGAGCTTTTCAAAAAATAGTACTTTGACCCTAATGATTCGGCATCAGGCGTTTTTCCGGTCATGGACGCCGGCTCTACAGCTGCTATCACGGGAGAGACGGCGTACACTAAGTATAAACAAAAAAATATATATTTTAAAAAGTTAAACATTTTCACTTTTAATATAAAATATAAGGCAAATTACTAAGTCTGTGTCCAATCACCCAGCAACACTCACGTCTTAGAGAACGATTTCTGCTGTTTCTGCATTAATATAATATATATTTTCCGAATACCCCATAGAAACAAGAGGTTATTATACTTCCTTATGTGCAAAAGATATGCCTATACGTCGGTTTTTTCGGCCTGTTCTGCACGTATCTTGCCTTACATCAAAGCATCAGAGTTTGCCTTGTAGCGGCGTTAGGTTTTGCATGTACCACACGTGTCAGCGCATTTCTCAACTTCTTCCTGTACTCCTCGCCAGTTGCAATCCCCGATAACTGAGGACTTCATGGTGTACTCCGCAGCAGCAAATGAAGAAGTGCTTTTACAAAGGCTGTAAACACAATGAGCGTTCAGGACAGATAATACAAGAATCAAGCCTATCGTTGACGATACCGCCTATCCCGGTTTCACTCGGAGATCATTATCAGCTGAATATCCATGACATTCGTTCCCGTGGGGCCGGTCATAAACACATCGCCGGTCTTTTTGAAAAAAGTGTAAGAATCATTATTCTCCAGATACGTCTCAGGGTCGAGGCCCATGGCCTTTGCCTTTGCAGTAGTTGTCCCGTCCACGATCGCTCCTGCCGCATCCGTGGGGCCGTCCGTACCATCCGTGCCGGCGGAAAGAAGTGTGATCTTGTCGATACCGTCAATCTCTTGCGCGAAGGAAAGGGCAAGCTCCATGTTCCGACCGCCGACACCGTTTCCTGTTACGGTGACCGTTGTCTCGCCGCCAGATATCAGGCAGACGGGTTTTTTTTGCTGCTGGTCATGCAACAGCTCGGCTGCTTCGCATGCCATGCGCCTGCCGATCTCTCTTGCCTCCCCGGTAACGTCGGATGATATAATCCTCGCTTCAAAACCTAGTTCTCCGGCTTTTGCCAAAGCAGCCTGCAAAGCAAGGCGGTTGCTGCCGACGATGATATTCTCCGTTGCTTCGAAGACCGGATGGTCCTTCTTGGGCGTCTCCGGCGCAGCGCCGGCAGCGCCGTCCTGGAGCAGTTTTATCACCGCAGGTGGTGCAGATGAAAACAGATCATATTTCGCGATAACGGCGAGGGCTTCAGCATAGGTGCTCGCATCCGGTGCAGTCGGGCCGGAGGCGATCACATCAAGCCGGTCGCCGATGACATCCGACAGAATAAGTGCAACGACCATTGCGGGATATGCCAGCTCGGCCAGCCTCCCCCCTTTTACCTTCGAGAGGTGCTTTCTGACCGTATTCAGTTCGAAGATGTCCGCTCCTGCCTTGAGGAGCAGCGCGGTGATATTCTGTTTGTCATCCATGGTTATATGGTCGTGGGGAGACACCAGCAGGGCTGAACCGCCTCCCGAGATAAGGCATGCCACCAGTGTATCGCTGCTGCAGGATTGCAGCAGCACCGTCAGTTCAGCCGTTGCTGCAAGACCATCCTTGTCGGGGACAGGATGGCCAGCTTCGCGGACTCGTAAGTCTCTGAAGCGGTATCCTTCGCTGTGACCGTGCTTGGTGATGATCAGCCCTGCTGTTATAAGATCGCCTATCTGGTCTTCCAATGCCTTTGCCATGGGACAGACCGCCTTGCCGAAGCCGACAACAACGAGCTTGCGCAGACCACGCTCGTTGAACAGCGCCCGCACTCGCTCTGTCTGAGGGAGAATGCAGTCATAGGGGTCCGCTGCCTTCAGCGCTGCCGCAAAGACAACCGCGGCCATTTCTCTGGGATCAGTGGCGAGCATACTTCATTATATCAGGAGAGGATAGATCATGTGAGTTTCGGTTTTCCCGTAGATGATCTGAGCAGGCGCTCCAGGGTCAGTCCCTGCACCAGGATCGAAAAGACTACCACGAGATAGGTCATCGTGATGACCAGATCCCGCTCGGTGCCAAGAGGGAGCGAAAGGGCGAGCGCTACTGATATCCCGCCGCGCAGGCCACCCCAGACCATGATCTTCAGCCCAGCGATGTCAAAGGGGGAGCGGGGGGCCAAAAGAAACTGCGGGATGGCGATGGAGATCATGCGCGCCAAGAGACCAACGCATATGGTTGCTGCACCCGCGATCACATAGCGCTCATTGACGGTGATGACAAGAAGTTCTATCCCGATCAGCACGAAGAGCAGCGCATTGAGGATCTCATCAATGAGTTCCCAGAACATGTCAAGATGCTGCCGCGTCTTTTTCGACATGGCGAATCTCCGGCCGTGATTGCCGATGAGCAGTCCCGCTACCACGACCGTTATGGGGCCGGATGCATGGACTGCCGCTGCAAGCGCATAGCCTCCGGTCACGAGGGAGAGCGTAATCAGAATCTCTACCTGATAGTTATCAATGGATTTGAGCAGACGAAAAGCCACCCAGCCGAGCATGAGGCCGAGAAAGACGCCGCCGACGACCTCCTCGAGAAAGAGGAGGGATACCCCGGTGACGGAAAACGTGCTCCTGTCGAAGGCGATATCGTAGAGCGTAATGAACACGACCACCCCGATGCCGTCGTTGAACAGCGATTCCCCTGACATCCTCACCTGCAGGTGTTTCGGTACGCCAGCCCGCCGAAGGATGCCGAGCACAGCGATGGGGTCCGTGGGCGAAATGAGTGCACCAAAAAGCAGACACGTAGGAAGGCGGAGCCCGAAGCCGAGCCAGCCTGAGATTATATAGGTCATCGCCCCGACGAGAAGTGTCGACAGCAGGACGCCAACCGTTGCATAAAGACCGACCGCCCATTTTTCGCCGAGCAGTTCAGCCAGATCCACATGCAGGGCGCCGGCGAAAAGAAGAAAACTGAGCATGCCGACCATGAGCGTCTTATTGAAGTCAATGCCCTGGACGACACCCAGCCACTGCTGCTCGAGCAGCAGACCTGCATGACCGAGGTGTCCCAGGATCACCATGGCTAGGGACATAGCGATGGATATAATCATTAACCCAATCGTCGTGGGAAGTTTGATGAAGCGGTGGTTAAGGTAACCGAAGACCGCTGCCAGTGTCATGAGCAGGGCTACAATATCAAAAAGTTTCATCATGCGAACTCCCCCGGTCCTTCATGAGTACCAGTGTAGCAAATGTGATACAGTCCGGTCAGTAGCGCTCATGTGCCGTGGAAGGTTGCCACAAGGTACAGCGCATGCTAAGATTACCGTAAAAACAACGGAACTGGAGGTCTCTATGGCTGATTTTTATCAGACCGGAGTTGTTGCGACATTTCACCGGCTCGGTGCAGTCAACATGGAACGGATTGAGGCCGAGCTCGGCTGGTATGCTGAGGAACGACCTATCGCCCTCATCCTGCCATCTCTCTACAGTGAGCTCGAGGGCGATGCCCTGAAAGGCATCGTCCGGCAGCTGCGGGATGTGAAATACATTAAGGAGATCGTGGTGACGCTCGGGCCGGCGAGCGATGAGGAGTTCCTGAAGGCAAAGGACTTCTTTTCCATTCTTCCGCAGAAGACGAGCCTGATTTGGAACACGGGTGCACGTCTGAACGCCATCTATCGCGAGATTGAGGAGGCGGGACTGCCGATTGGCGAGCCGGGCAAGGGGCGGTCCGCCTGGATGGCATACGGATATGTGCTGTCCCAGCAGGAATTCCATGTCATTGCGCTGCATGACTGCGATATCGTGACCTACGACCGCGATCTGCTGGCAAGGCTCTGTTACCCGGTAGTAAATCCGAATCTCGATTACGATTTCTGTAAGGGCTTCTACAGCAGGGTGACCGACCGCATGCACGGGAGGGCCACGCGGCTGCTGGTGACGCCGCTGATCCGCTCGCTCCAGAAGATCATCGGCCATCATCCGCTCCTGCTGTTTTTCGACAGTTTCCGGTACCCGCTTGCGGGGGAGTTCTCCATGGATGTGGACATGGCGCGGGTGAACCGGATCCCCGGGGACTGGGGACTTGAGGTCGGTGTTCTCGCCGAGGTCTACCGCAATACCTCGCTCCGACGGGTATGCCAGGTGGATATTGCCGAAAACTATGAGCATAAGCACCAGGCACTTTCCGCTGAAGACGCCTCGAAAGGACTGCATAAGATGTGCGTCGATATCAGCAAGTCCATTTTCCGAACGCTTGCTTCCGAAGGGATCGTTTTTTCCGACGGCCTCTTCAAGACGCTGGTTGCAACCTATGTGCGGACGGCGCAGGACATGCTGAAGCGTTTCGAAGACGATGCGGCTATCAACGGTCTGTTTTTCGACCGGCATGAGGAGAGCCTCGCGGTGGACACCTTTACGCACGGCATTAGCCAGGCCGCAGAGATAATCATGGAAAATCCTATTGGGGTTCCCTTGATCTCGAGCTGGGACCGCGTGACGTCCGCGATTCCCGATATTCTGCTGCGGATACGAAAGGAGGTTGAGGCGGATAATGCATAGAAGTAGCACCTGTGTTTCCCCGATCGCTGCGATGATCCTGATCATGGTCGCCGCATGCCTGGGAAGCTGCTCGAAACCTCCTACCGAGGAGATGCTCCGTGCCGAGAAGTCTCTTGATGCTGCGCGGGATAGTGAAGCATCTCGCTATGCGGGAGAGGAGATAGATGCGGCGCGTGCACGGTTCGAAATGGCACGGGAACTGGTAGCCGCTCGCAAGTATGACGAGGCGCGAGCTGCGGCAGCAGAGGCCGAGCAGCTGGCACATCAGGCCGGCACCCTTGCTGAAATGCGTAAGGAAAAGCTGAAGACCGAAGCGGCGCAGATTATTGAAGATCTGCGCAAAAAGGTCGGCGAGCTGCGGTTGCAGACGGAGGAACTCACGGGCAGCAAGGCGGCGGAAGTTCGTGAGAAGAACAGGGAGCAGTTTGCGACATGGGATGCGGCGATAGGGGCTGCTGAAGCTGATGGAGCTGCAGGAAATCTCCAAGGGATGATCGAACGACTTGCTGCTCTCAGAAAAGAGATCGAGAAGAACTCAGCAGTCGTTATCCCTAAGGAGAACAAGACGAGAAGGAAAGGCGGATCCTAAGCCTTGGAAACAGAGTTGCATCGCACAGCTAAGTGGGGGCAATGGTATACGGGGTGCCTTCCCTGCTCAAAAGGAACGGGAGGCGAAAAAAGCAGATGGAGCCTTTGCATCCATCTGAGGGGGCCGCTGAAAAAAAAGGCTGCGGTTTAGGAATAAAGAGGCGCAGCCGGAAAGGAAAGCCATGAAGACATCATTTATAATCATAGTTGTGATTGCGGCTGTCGCGGCCGGAGCTTATTTCGGGCTGCCGGTCCTTATCGACAGCCGGACCGTCATCCTGAAGACCGAAGTAGAGGGGCTGAAGCAGCGGTTGCAGAAGCTCGAGGAGGACGCGAAGACTGCCGTGCTTCCTGCGGATGCGGATGCCGGCAGGATCATCGGTACCGTCAATGCCCTTGCTGCGAGGACGACAGCTTTCGAGAATGCGCTGACCAAGGATCGAGCAGCTATTGATGCCGCTCTCAGGGATCAGAAAACGTCTCTTGAAGATGCGCTGAAGAAGAAGGTTGATGCTGTCGAGCGCCTTGGCAGGGAGACAGAGGCCAAACTGCAGAAGAGTATATTTTCCTCATTTTTGGAGGTTGTGCGTGGTCACGTGCTGAAGGTGAAGGTGGAACTCGCAGCAAGAAATATCGGTACGGCAAAGAATGAGCTTGAGCTCATCTCAGAAACCTTTGAAAGAGCGAAGGCCTCAGCCGGAGAGGAACAGAAGCGGATTATCGAAGAGCTGCAGGTTTCCGTGAAGAAGATCCGAACCGAGATGGATGCCGACCTTCCGGCGGCGGTGAACCGCTTGGATATTCTCTGGCATGACATGAGCAGGATGCTGAGGAATGGTTGATGGATCTATCCTTCGTCTTTTTTGTTGCCGGTACGATCATCCTTATCGGGTTCTTCGGCAGCGTCTCTTTTGAGCGCACGAAGGTCCCGGACATCCTTGTCCTGCTCGGCATCGGTATCCTCTTGGGTCCGGTCTTCGGCCTTGTCGATCCAGGAAGTCTGACGCACTTCGCCGAGTATTTCGGCTCCTTCGCCCTTATGATTATTCTTTTTGAGGGCGGCATGGATATGGACATGCATAAACTGCTCAGGGAATTCGGCAGCGCGACCTTGCTGGTGCTCCTGTCGTTCGCGTTGTCAGTTGTCGCCATAGCCGGATTTCTCATCATCGTCATGCAGTGGGAGCCGGTCAGAGCACTGCTGCTGGGGACCATCATGGGCTGCACGAGTGCGGCGATCGTGATACCCGTGGTGGGGAGGATGAACCTGAAAGAGGAGATCAAGACGATGCTCTCGATGGAGTCGGCTTTCAGCGACGTCCTCGCAATCGTGGCGACGGTATCGCTCATCGAGTTCATTAAGCTACGGCATATCGGTATGCAGGCCCCGTTCCATGCAGTTGCCAGTTCTTTTTCGATCGCTATCATGGGCGGTGTAGTATCGGGATTTCTCTGGCTGAAGGTGCTCGATATCTTCCGGGAGCGGAAGTATTCGTACATGACGACACTTGCGGTCATGCTGATCGTGTACGGTTCGGTCAACTTTCTGGGCGGCAGCGGACCGATTGCACTGCTGATCTTCGGCATCATCCTGGGGAACAGCCGTGACTTCGTCAAGTTCCTGAAACTCCGCAGCTGCGCTCTCATGGACGATACCATAAAATTTCTGCACGGCGAGATCACCTTCTTCGTGCGGACCTTCTTTTTTGTCTACATGGGCATGATGATCTCGTCAGACGTACTGCGCCTTCAGGCTCTCATCATCAGCGGGGCGATTGTTCTTGGTATCCTGCTGATGCGGTACCTCAGCGTCTCGGTTACTAGCGCGGTCTTCCTTGAGAAGCGGCATGATAAGCTGATTATGCTGGCGATGCTGCCGCGCGGACTGGCGTCTGCGGTGCTTGCAACGCTGCCGGTCTCGGCCAATATTAGGGACAGTGAGGATTTCATTAACTACACGTTCGTTGTCATTGTGTTGACGAATATCATCATGACTGCGGGAGTGTTCGCAACGGAACAGCGAAAACCGCCAATCCCAGCCGGAGGTGCTGAATCATGATCCTTGCCATTATTGTTGTGTGCGTCGCCCTTGCGGTCCTGTTCGCTGTGCAGAATTCCGCTCCAGTGACCGTCTCATTCCTCTTCTGGAGATTCGATGCATCACTGGCTATCGTGATTCTTTTGTCGGTCCTGGTGGGCGCCATCATCGCGTCGTTGCTCTTCCTCTCCAGCAGACTTCGGGGAAAAATGAAAAAAAAGAAAGAAAAACAGGGTATTCCGCCTATGCAGTTCTAGTATAACCTCTGTGATCTGGAGCGGAGGTTGCTTGACATATGACCATAAAGGCAATATAATGTGACTACAATTTTGCTTAAAAAGGGTTACATGCTTTCTGCAGGCATCAAAGAACTGAAGGCACGGTTGAGCAGCTACATTGACAAGGTGCGCCAGGGGGAGTTGGTCATCGTGACCGAGCATGGCGAGGAGGTGGCTGTGCTTGTGCCGATATCGGAAGAACGTAAGCATGTTCTGTCCCTTGTGAGAAAAGGCGTGGCGCACTGGTCGGGGAACAAACCGAAGGGGCTCGGCGGCATACGGATAAAAGGCCAGCCGCTTTCGGATCGGGTGCTTGAGGAGCGCCGATGATCCTCTACCTCGGCACAAGCAGCCTTGTCAAGCTTTACGTCGAGGAGCAGCACGCAGAGGCAGTGCGGCAGTGGGTACGGGACGCGGAGATAGTAGCGACTTGCAGGGTAGCCTACACCGAGACAGTTTCCGCCCTCGACGGCTGCTATCAGGACAAACAGCTTTCAAAGGACGAATACGAGCGGGTCATCCAGGTCTTCTCTGAAGACTGGCCGTCTTTCGTGAGTCTGGATTTCGATGAGGTACGGGCAGGACAATTGATCAAAAAGTACGGCCTGCGGCGCTTCGACGCTATGCATTTGTCAGCGGCGAAGATCATCTGCGGAGAACAATCATCGCTGTCCTTCGGCTTTTCATCGTTTGACCGAAAGCTCTGCGACGCTGCCGCGGCCGAAGGCATGAGGGTCCTCACAATCGTATAATGCTGCATGGCCGGCCCTGCGGCAAAGGAGGTGCAGTGCAGAAAAAAATTCTGATCATGCTTGGTCTTGTTGTTGCTGTGTATATGGTGACCGCGGTTTACAGCCCTGCGCCGCGGCAGCCGCTCCAGAAGGTGCAGCAAGAGTACTTTCGGGAGATCACCGGAAGCATTCGCAAAGGAGAGACCCTGTTCGACGTTTTCAAGCGATATCAGCTCAGTCTTGAGGACCTGTTCCGTATCCGCGAGGCCTCTGCGTCAGTGCACCGCCTGCGGCGGGTCTGTCCTGACCAGCCGTACACGATACGGGTGGACGATCAGGACCGGGTAACTGACTTTGAATATTGGATAGATGATGATTCGGTCCTCTGCATCACGCGGAACGAAACGGGCTTTACTGCTGAAAAAAAGCCGGTCGCATATGAGAAAAGACTGTTGCATGTCGGCGGTACCATACGGGACAACCTGATCGCATCCATGGGTGATGTCCGAGATTCTCTCCTGCTGGCGCTGCAGCTCTCCGATATCTTTGCATGGGACATCGATTTTACGTCGGATTTGCGCAATGGCGATACGTACCGGATTATCGTAGAAGGGCTCTACCGTGACGGTGAATTCCGCAAATACGGCGATATCCTCTCGGCTGAGTTTGTCAATGACGGGACGGTCAATAGCGCATACCGCTATACACTCGACGGTGAGGCAGACTATTTTGACCGTGAGGGAAAATCCCTCAAGCGGGCATTTCTGAAGGCGCCGCTCAGCTTTCGCCGGATCAGCTCGGGGTTCAGCCGGTCCCGCTTCCATCCTGTTCTGAAGATCCGCCGTCCCCATCAGGGGGTTGACTACAGCGCTTCCGTCGGCACGCCGGTCTCGGCGATCGGTGATGCGACGGTCATCTTTGCCGGCAGAAAAGGGCAGTATGGCAATCTGGTGATTCTGCGCCACGCGAACGGCTATCGTACCTATTATGGACATCTTTCCCGGATCAGTAAGGGTGTTCGCACCGGCAGGAGGGTAGCGCAGGGTGAGGTGATCGGCGCTGTCGGGGCGACAGGACTGGCGACGGGCCCGCACCTGCATTTTGAGATGCGCATCGGCGATCGGCCGGTGAATCCTCAGCAGGTAGCGCTGCCGCGGGGCAAGAGCGTTCCTTCAGCACAGCAGGAAAATTTTCAGCAGCAGGTGGGCATAATGGACAGACAATTGGGTGCTCTGACGCATACTGCGATTGCGATGGCCGGGGAGAAGGAAGGAGCGGCAGGTGGTAAGTAGCGGCTGCGATCGGGACAGATGTGCAGGGAGGCTTGGGTGACCCATCTGCAGTTTGACGGTTTTCTTTTGCCGGCAATCGTGACGGCCGTGGTCGGCGTACTGCTCCTCAGCATCCGCGGTGTCGCCTTTCGCCTTCTCCACCGGTGGGCGGAATCAACGGATACGAGGATCGACGATATTATCATTCGTTCCCTGAAGGTACCGTCGGTCTACTGGTGCATCGCCATAGCGCTCTATGGCGGCATCGCCATCTCCGACCTGCCAGAAAAATATGTGTTCTATCTCAGCAAGACCATTCATGTCATTATCATCTTATCGATCACGCTCGCAACTGCCGGCCTCAGCGGCAGGATTTTCAGAAATTATATTCAGCAGTCGAATCTGCCGCTGCCGACGACCGGTCTTGCCTACGGCATCGTCAAGGGCGTCATCCTGATTATCGGCTTTCTGATCATCCTGAGTGTGCTCGGCATATCGATCACGCCGCTCATTACGGCGCTGGGTGTCGGGGGGCTTGCTGTTGCACTTGCCCTGCAGGACACACTTGCGAACCTTTTTGCCGGCATTCATATCCTGGTCGAGAAATCGATCGGGGTCGGCGACTTCATCAAGCTCGAGTCAGGTCAGGAGGGATATGTAGCGGACATAACCTGGAGAACGACCCGGATCCGGATGCTGCCGAACAACATGGTCGTGATCCCGAACAGCAAGCTTTCCCAGAGCATTGTGACCAACTATTACCTGCCGGAAAAGAGGATGTCCCTGCTGATCCCGGTGGGAGTGAGCTATCAGGAAGACCCGGACCGGGTGGAGCGGATTCTGATCGAGGAGACGAAGGGCGCAGTCGGCGAAGTGCCGGGGCTGCTCGGGGATCCCGAACCGTTCGTTCGCTTCATCCCGGGGTTTGGGGATAGTTCTCTCGACTTCACGCTCATCTGCCAGGTGAAGGAATTTACAGACCAGTATCTCGCTCAGCATGAGCTGCGCAAGCGCATATTCAGGAGATTCCGGAAGGAAGGCATTGAGATCCCCTTTCCTCACCGGACCGTCTATCTCCGGGAGGAGAAGGAGTGGCAAAGAAGCAGGAGGTGACCTACTTCGAATTCCGTCAGTATGCGAGTGTCCTGAAATCGACCGGCAGGAAGGCGAGGACGCTCCGGGAACTGCGGGATATCATTGCGGATGTCACCGAGGAGGCCATCTTCCACCACATGTACCAGTACTTTCTCAAGGGGCATGTCCTGCAGTACACGAACGACTTTGCACACTGGGCTGGAGAAAGTCTCGAGGAACGCGTTCTCTCGGAGCACCTCTCGAATATTGATCCCTACGGGTTCCTGAAGGTGGCCGATCTGCGTCAGGAGCTTGTCCGGGTTATCGATGAATACATGGCCCAGTTCCCGTCGCCCCGCGAGGCCATGCCCGGAGACGAGTTCTGTTTCAATCAGACGATCACGCTCGTCTTTCCGGTCGGCATGCGCGTCAAGAACCTCGCCGAGTTCCTTCTGGCGATCAAGTACGCTGACCCCGGATGCATCTATTACCACTTCTATGAGGCGAGGACGCGCCTCGGCAGCGGCACGGATGATTTTTCCGCATGGATAGCGGACTCATTGGACAACAAAGAACTGGCGGGACGCATCAATGCCATTGACCCCTTCATGCATACCATCGAAGGTATCCGCGGGCATATTGCCGACGTAGTTGAGGCGGATCTCCGGAAGCACATGCAGGTGTTGTTGTGATAGAGAATTACCAGGGTATTTCTCCCCGCGGAGATCTGCTGCTGCTTCGGAAGATGGGCGAAAAATTCGCCGGTCGAACCTTCCTGCATGTCAACTCAACACGGGCGGGAGGCGGCGTTGCCGAGATTCTGCAGCGCATGATCCCGATCCTGCAGGAGCTATGCATTGAAACACGCTGGGAGGTAATCGAAGGAGACGACCGTTTCTTTGACATCACGAAGAAGATCCATAACGCGATGCAGGGCAACCCGGAGCAGATTAGCGCAGAGATGTGGGCGCATCACCGGGAGATTAACCGTCAGAATGCTGAAAGACTGGATCTCGATGCCGACGCAATACTGATTCACGATCCGCAGCCCGCGCCGCTTATCGAATACCGGAAGTGCGGCGCCTGGATATGGCGCTGCCATATCGACGTTTCCAATCCGCTGCCCGATGTGGCCGTACACCTGAACCGTTATTGCAGTTCCTATGATGCTGCGGTGTTTTCGGTCTCGAAATTCGCCCAGGCATTGGGCGTGGACGAGTTCATCATCCCGCCGTCCATCGACCCGCTGAGCGACAAGAACTGCGATCTCGATGCCGACGAGATCGCCGCTGTGCTTCAGAAATACAGCCTTCCGCAGGACCGACCTATGATCCTGCAGGTATCGCGCTTTGACCGCTTCAAGGATCCCATCGGCGTGATTATGGCCTACCGGATGGTGAGAAAGTACAATCAATGCATATTGGTCCTTGCCGGCAGCGCTGCGACGGACGACCCCGAAGGGGATGCCGTGCTCGAAGAAGTAAAGACCTACGCTGCGGACGACCCGGACATTCATATCCTGCTTCTGCCGCCCTTCAGCGACAGGGACATTAATGCCCTGCAGCGCGCCGCCTGCGTGGTGCTGCAGAAGTCGCTGCGGGAAGGGTTCGGACTGACCGTGTCCGAGGCGATGTGGAAGGGCAAACCAGTCATTGGGGGAGCGACCGGCGGTATCCCGCTCCAGATCATGCATGGAGTCACGGGGTTTCTGGTGCATTCCGTGGAAGGTGCGGCATTCCGGATCCGGCAATATCTGAACAACCCCGACATGGCAAAGCGGATGGGTGAGCAGGGAAGGGAGTTCGTGAGGAGCAATTTCCTGATCACGCGTCAGGCGCGGGATTATCTATCCGTCTGGTACTGCCTCGAGAACAAGGGGAAGAGCATTCTATCCATTTAGCAGGCACCGTACGGTGGTAACATCAGGTCCTGCACGAGGGGGCATAAAGGTGAGAAAAGCCGTTGTCGAGCAGTCTGTCCTGTTTGTCAGCATCCTGAAATGGGTTTTTCTCGCGTCCTGTGCAGGCGTGCTGGTCGGCATCGCAACGACGGTCTTTCTCAAGGTCCTGAATCAGGGGATTGCCTATACCGAGGGGCTGCAGTTCTACTTCCTCCTTCCTGCAGCGTTATTTCTCAGCGCGCTGGTAATTACCTATCTTGCGCCGGACGCCAGGGGGCATGGAACAGAAAAAGTGATCGAAGCGATCCACCGGAAATCGGGGAAGATGAATCCTCTCGTGGTGCCGGTGAAACTGGCTGCAACAGTTGTGACGATCGCCTGCGGTGGTTCAGCAGGAAAGGAGGGCCCCTGTGCACAGATCGGGGCCGGCGTCACCTCAGTATTTGCCGACCTGCTCAAATTTGATGACCGAGACCGGAAGAAGCTGGTCATCTGCGGCATCAGTGCGGGCTTTTCGACCGTCTTCGGAACGCCGATTGCCGGCGCTATTTTTGGTGTCGAAGTGCTGATGGTGGGGAACCTCTTGTATGAAGTCCTGCTGCCCTCATTCATCGCCGGTATTGTCGGGTTTCAAGTATCGTCGGCCCTTGGGATCACGTATTTTCATGAGCCGCTGCATTTTGTCCCGGTCTTCAGCAGCGCCTTCTTTATCAAAGTCTGCTTCAGCGGGATATTTTTCGGACTCTGTTCTCTTGCGTTTATCGAGATCATGCATCTTGTCGAGAAGGGGAGCGAACGCGTGCAGGTCTGGTCTCCGCTGAAGGGACTGATCGGCGGCGGGATCCTGGCGGTCCTCGCCTGGATATTTTCGGAAAGATATCTTGGTCTGGGTCTTGATACCATAAGTGCATCAGTCGAAGGTGTCGAGGTCCCCTACGGAGGGTTTTTGCTGAAGATGATCTTTACTGCGGTCACTCTTGCGTTCGGCGGGAGCGGCGGCGTGGTGACCCCGATCTTTTTTATCGGAGCCACTGCCGGAAGCACCTTCGGGAGATTGTTCGGTTTCGAACCAAATATCTTCGCCGCTATCGGCATGGTCAGCCTCCTTGCGGGGGCAGCCAACACGCCCATATCGGCAAGCATCATGGCGGTGGAGATCTTCGGGCCTTCTGTTGCGCCTTACGCCGCAGTAGCCTGCGTCATAAGCTTTCTCATGACCGGCCACCGCAGCATTTATCCCAGCCAGGTACTTTCGATGGCAAAGTCCTCTTCGCTTCTGGTCGAGACCGGCAAGGAGATGCGGGAGACGCACGGGGCCAGTTTCGAACCGCGCGGCATGAGCATCGCCGGCGGCATTGTGAAGGGAATCGACAGGGTCAAAAAGAAGAAGAAGTGAAAGGAGCGTATGGAGATTGGTGCAATTCTGAAAAAGGACGGCACCTGTTTTTTCAGGGTGTGGGCGCCGTTGCGCAAGACCGCAGCCCTAAGACTGCTCTCGCCGTCCGTCCGCATGCTGAAGATGCGTCAGGAAGCGCAGGGCTATTGGGAGGTCCTTGCGGAAGGGGTTGATCCCGGCGTGCGCTACCAGTACGAACTGGACGAGAGACTGCTTAGGCCTGATCCGGCCTCCTGTTTCCAGCCTGCCGGCGTTCATGGACCATCGGCAATCATCGATCACGCGGCCTTTGACTGGCATGATGGGGCATGGAAGGGGATGCGTCCTGATGAGATGATTCTCTATGAACTGCATATCGGCACATTTACTCCCGAAGGCACGTTCGATGCCGCAGCACAGCGCCTTGACGATCTTCAGGAACTGGGCGTCAATGCCGTAGAGCTCATGCCGGTAGCACAGTTCCCGGGAGAGCGCAACTGGGGCTATGACGGGGTCTATCCCTTTGCGGTACAGAACACCTATGGCGGCCCTGACGGACTGAAGCGGTTTGTGGATGCCTGCCATGGCCGCGGTATGGCAGTGGTCCTCGACGTTGTGTACAATCATCTCGGACCCGAGGGCAATTATCTATGGGATTTCGGACCATACTTTACCGATAAGTACCGCACCCCCTGGGGGAGCGCGCTCAATTTCGATGATGCATATTGCGATGGGGTACGGAATTTCTTTATCCAAAATACCCTTCGCTGGTTCGGCGATTATCATATGGACGCACTCCGTCTCGACGCGATCCACGGCATGACGGACATGAGCGCAGTGCCGTTTCTGCGGGAGCTCGCCGGTGCGGTGCAGTCGTTTTCTGCCCTGTCGGGCAGGGATTTCTATCTGATCGCTGAAAGCGATCTGAATGATCCGAAGGTGGTTCGCCCTGAGGTACGGGGAGGCTTCGGGCTTCATGCGCAATGGAACGACGATTTTCATCATGCGGTGCATACGCTCCTGACGGGAGAACGCGAGGGGTACTATACCGACTTCGGCCTGCTTGATCATCTGAGTACGGCGTACCGTGAGGGATTTGTCTATTCCGGCCAGTATTCCGCATATCGCAGGCGGCGGCACGGCGCATCTTCGCAGGACCTTCCTCCGGAGAAATTTGTTGTCTTCTGCCAGAATCACGATCAGGTCGGCAATCGCATGCTCGGTGAGCGCCTGTCTGCCCTGGTGCCATTTGAAGCTCTGAAGCTTGCGGCAGGGTTGGTCATTCTCTCGCCGAATATCCCCTTGCTCTTTATGGGCGAGGAATATGCCGAGGAGGCGCCGTTCTTGTATTTCGTGGACCATTCCGATGTGGGACTTATTGAGGCGGTACGGGAGGGGCGCACGCGGGAATTCAGTGCGTTCAGCTGGAAGGGGGCGCCGCCCGATCCTGCATCACCGGAAACATACCATCTGTCGAAGCTACGTTGGGAACAGCGGGCGGAAGGACAGCACGCAGCGCTGCTTTCATATTACCGTGCACTGATCGGGTTGCGCAGGGATCTCCCCTCGTTCTCAGCAGATGCTGAGCGGGAGATCGGCATACGGGCACTGCCGCCGGCAGAGGTGATAGCATTTTCCATCAGCAGGGGATCGAAACGGCTCGCATGGTTCGCCCATTTCGGCATCGAAGATACCGCCATTTCCCGTCCATTCCCTGAGGGAAGCTGGCGAAGACTGATAGATTCGGGAGAAGTTCGTTGGGGAGGTCCCGGGACATTCCTGCCTGAGCGTCTTGAGGCTACGACGGAGATCGTGCTCAGACCCCTGTCCTTCTCCGCATTCATAAAGGAGGAATGAGCATCATGGAACGGGCTATCTGCATTCATGGACATTTTTACCAGCCGCCGCGGGAGAACCCGTGGCTTGAGGCGATCGAGATCCAGGACTCGGCGCACCCCTACCATGATTGGAACGAGCGCATCACGGCCGAATGCTATGCGCCGAATTCAGCATCGCGGCTCCTCGACGGCGAGCAGCGCATTACCGATATCATAAGCAACTACGCACGGATCAGCTTCAACTTCGGACCGACGTTGCTCTCCTGGCTGGAGTGTGCTGCTCCCGAAGTCTACGCCGCCATCCTTGAGGCCGACCGCCAGAGCATTGAATGGCGGTCAGGCCATGGGAGCGCCCTGGCCCAAGTGTACAATCATATCATCATGCCGCTGGCGAACACCCGCGACCGGCATACGCAGGTGATATGGGGGCTAAAGGATTTTGAGAAGCGGTTCGCGCGGATGCCTGAAGGCATGTGGCTGGCCGAGACGGCCGTGGACGTTGAAACGCTCGAGATTCTCGTGCAGCATGGGATCGTCTTTACCATCCTTGCACCCCGGCAGGCTGCTCAGGTCAGGAAGATCGGGACTGGGCGCTGGCGTGATGTGAGCAACGGCCGCATCGACCCGACGCAGGCCTATCTCTGCCGTCTCCCATCGGGCAGGAAGATCAGCATCTTCTTCTATGACGGCCCGATCTCGCAAGGCGTTGCGTTCGAGAACCTCCTTACGCGCGGTGAGCGTTTTGCACAACGCCTCCTGAGCGGGTTTTCCGGTCACCGCAACTGGCCCCAGCTGATGAACATCGCCACCGACGGGGAGACGTATGGCCATCATCATCGCTTCGGGGACATGGGGCTCACCTATGCCCTGCGGCACATCGAAGCCCACGGAGAGGAGCGGCTTACGAATTACGGAGAGTTTCTGGAGAAGTATCCGCCGACATATGAGGTCCAGATATTCGGGAACTCGTCCTGGAGCTGCATCCATGGCATCGAGCGGTGGCGTACGGACTGCGGCTGCAATTCGGGGGGCCATGGAGGTTGGAACCAGAAGTGGCGCGCACCGCTGCGCGCAGCGCTCGACTGGCTTCGGGACCATCTTGCATTTCTCTTCGAGAAGAAGGCTGCGGAGCTGCTCAAGGATCCCTGGGCAGCGCGAAATGCCTACATTTCGATCATTCTCGAGCGGTCCGCGAGGTCGATAGAAAGTTATTTCGATAGGCAAGCCGCACGTCAGCTGCAGCATCAAGAACGGATCACGGTCATGAAGCTTATGGAGATGCAGCGTCACACACTTCTGATGTACACCAGCTGCGGCTGGTTCTTTGACGAGCTGTCCGGGCTTGAGACCGTTCAGGTGCTGCAGTACGCAGGCCGCGCCGTGCAGCTTGCAGAGGAGCTGTTCGGCACCCAGATCGAAGTCGTGTTCAAGGCACACCTGGCTAAGGCACAGAGTAACCTTTCCGAGCATGGCAACGGCTCGCTTATCTACGACAAATTCGTAAAGCCCGCGATGATCGACCTAAAGCGCGTTGCCGTGCATTATGCGGTAAGTTCGCTTTTCGAGGAATACGGCGGAGAAACGGATATCTATAGTTATGGGGTGCGGCGCCTTGATGCCCAGCAGCTGCAGGCCGGCAGAACACGCCTGGCGATCGGAAAAATCGAAGTTTCGTCGCGCATCACCCTCGAGCGCGATCTCATCACCTACTGTGTCATCCATATGGGCGAGCATGCCCTGAACGGCGGAGTGCGCTCCTTTCGCGGACCTGAGGAGTATGAGCGGATGAAGAAGGAGATCAGCACCTCCTTCGAGCGTGGTGAATTCGCGGACATCATACGGCTCATGGACGCACATTTCGGGATGCATAATTATTCGCTGATCGATCTCTTTCGCGACCAGCAACGCAAGATCCTCAGCCTCCTGATTGAGCAGACGCTCGATGAGTTTCAAGATACCTATAAGCGCATGTATGAATACAACCGGACCATGATGGGTTTTCTGCGCAAGACCGGCATGCCCGTGCCGAAGGCATTCCTGACGGCTGCGGAGTTCACGTTCAACGCGGAACTCCGGCGTGCTTTTCTGACCGAACGGCTGGATGAGGATGCTGTCCAGGGCATCATCCGGGAGATTGCGAACTGGTCAGCCGCCGTCGAACCGGTAGAGCTCGAATTCATCGTCAGACACCGCATCGAGAAGATGATGGAAGACCTTGACCGCGACGGCGCTGATATTACGCTGGTTATCGCCCTTCAGCAGATGATGGAACTGGTGCGGCTGCTGCCGCTCGAGATCAATTACTGGCACGTGCAGAACATTTACCACCGTCATGCGCGGACACGATACCCGCAGATTGTTCAGCGCGCTGCTGCAGGCGATGCCGATGCTGTCCGCTGGCTGGGCGCATTCAAATATCTGGGGGAGATGCTCTTTTTCAACATCGAGGCAGTACTCAACCATGTTCCGGAGTTAACGGCATGAGGAAACGGGAACAGCTCTCCGCACGCATCCCCGGGGCAACCTACCGTCTGCAGCTGAACCGCGACTTTACCTTTTCCGATGCCGGCAGGATCATTCCCTACCTGAGCGATCTCGGCATCACGGATGCGTACTTTTCGCCCTACCTCAGGGCGGAACGCGGCAGCAGTCACGGCTATGACATCATTGACCATGGCCGGCTGAATCCGGAATTGGGTTCTCCGCACGATTTTGACGGCTTGGTCGAAATGCTTCACCGACATGGCATGGGACAGGTCCTCGATATCGTGCCAAACCATATGTGCATAACCAGCAGCGACAACGCATGGTGGATGGACGTACTCGAAAACGGACCGAGTTCGCCCTATGCGGATTACTTTGATATCGACTGGACACCGGTGAAGAAAGAGCTCGAGAACAAGGTCCTGCTGCCGGTCTTGGGGGATCAGTACGGAAGAGTGCTTGAGAACGGCGAACTGGTCCTCACGTTCAAGAGCGGTGCCTTCGGCCTGTCCTACTACCAACACCGCTTCCCCATCATTCCGCGTACCTACAACATTGTCCTGAGGCACCGGATGGAGATTCTTATGGAGAAGGTGCCGGCAGGGGAGTTCCTGGCGGAATATCAGAGCATCACGACCGCGCTGACGCACCTGCCGCTGTATACGGAGCGGGACCCGGAGAAGGTCCGCGAGCGCCGGCGAGAAAAAGAAGTGGTAAAACGGCGGCTCGAACGGCTCTGCAAAGACTGTCCGGACATCGAGGCATTTATTGTGGAGAATGTCCGTATATTCAACGGCGTGAAAGGTGAACCGGCTAGTTTCGACCTTCTCGATTCCCTGCTCAGCCAGCAAGTCTACCGGCTCTCCTTCTGGCGGGTCGCCACCGAGGAGATCAATTACCGGCGTTTTTTTGATATCAACAGCCTCGGCGCCCTGCGGATGGAACGTCCAGAGGTCTTTGCCGCAGCCCATGATCGTATCCTTAAGCTGGTGCGGCGCGGTGACGTTTCCGGGCTACGCGTGGACCATCCGGACGGCCTCTACGATCCATCGGCGTACTTCGAGCTGCTCCAGAAGAACTGTTTTCTGAATCTCCGGCTTGGACATCTTGCACGCCTGCGGAAAGAATTAGCCGGTGCTGCGGTGCAGCCGGTCCGGCGTTCCGAGATCCTGCGGCTTTATGAAGAAAGCCGGGCCGCTGATCCTGGATTTAAACCGTTTTTCGTGGTGGGTGAAAAGATCCTGCTCAGGGGCGAGCGCATGCCGGAGGAATGGCCGATCTTCAGCACGACCGGCTATGTCTTTCTGAACTCGGTCAACGGCCTTTTTGTGGATACATCCCATGCCCGTGCCTTTGATGAAACCTATCAGCGGTTCACCGGAAACCGGACCCCCTTTTCGGAGACCGCCTATGAGATGAAGAAGCTGATCATGCAGGTTGCGATGTCAAGCGAGATCAATACGCTCGGTCATTATCTGGACACCCTCTCCGAGAAGGACCGCCATACGCGGGACTTCACCCTGAACAGCCTCATCCATGTTATCGTCGAGGTCATCGCCTTTTTCCCGGTCTATCGCACCTATGTTAACGCCGCTGAGGTGAAGGACCGTGACCGCCAGTACACAGAGCTTGCCGTCGCCAAGGCAAAGCGGCACAACCCTGCGACCAGCGCGTCCATATTCGACTTTCTGAAGGATGTTCTTACCCTCCGGTTCCCCGAGGACCTCAGCGAGCAAGAACGGGCGGCATGGGTCGATTTCGTCATGCGGTTCCAGCAGATCTCCGGCCCGGTCATGGCAAAGGGCGTGGAGGATACGGCATTCTATATCTATAACCGCCTTGTCTCCCTCAATGAGGTTGGCGGTATGCCGGACCGCTTTGGAACCTCACTCGAGACCTTCCACGGCCAGAATATCGAACGGCGGAAGTTTTGGCCGCATGCGCTCATTGCGACCTCCACCCACGACACGAAGCGTAGCGAAGACGTGCGGGCGCGGATCAATGTGCTCTCAGAGATCCCGACTGAATGGCGTGTACGGCTTTACCGGTGGAGCAGCATGAACCGGAAAAAGAAGGCAGTTGTGGAGCGGTTGAAGGTGCCGGACCGCAATGAGGAGTATCTTCTGTATCAGACGCTACTCGGTGCCTGGCCCCTGGGTGAACTGGGGCCAGATGCCTACGCGGTCTTCTGCGAAAGGATTGGAGACTACATGTTGAAGGCAACCCGTGAGGCCAAGGTGAACACCAGTTGGATCAACCCGAATCCGATCTATGAGGACGCCCTGGCGATCTTCATCAATGCCATTCTCGATCGATCCTCCGGCAATGCTTTTCTCGAAGACTTCATTCCCTTCCAGCGGATGGTGTCCCGCTGCGGTATGTTTAACTCGCTGGGACAGACGCTCCTGAAGATGATGTCTCCGGGCATACCTGATTTTTACCAGGGCACTGAGCTCTGGGACTTTAGCCTGGTCGATCCTGACAACCGGAGGCCCGTAGATTATGGCTTACGGATGCAGATGTTGGAAGATATACGGCGGCGGACCGTCCATCTGGTGCCGTTTGTTCGTGAGCTCCTTGCGGATATGGAGAGCGGCAAGATCAAACTTTACGTGGTTTATAAGACGCTCACCTTCAGGAAACAAAACCGTGATCTTTTCGAAGCCGGTGAGTACCTGCCGCTCGAGGCGGTTGGCAGCAGGGCCGACCATGTCTGCGCACTCGCCCGCAGGATCGGCAAAAAACGGCTTGTCGCAGCGGTCCCGCGGTTCTTTACACGGTTTACCGCAGACGGAAAACGGCCGATGGGGGCCGGGATCTGGGGCGATACGGCTATCGTGATTCCCTTCGCTGATGCGGGGGCGCAGTACTATAATATATATACAGGGGAAACCGTTAGGGCGGAGGAGCGCAATGCAGCGATAGTCCTGCCGGTCTCCGCAGTTCTCGATGTGTTTCCCGTGGCTCTGCTGCAGCGGATAGCCTGAGGAAAGGAGCGATACGAGATGGCACATCCGAAGGTCCTTGCAATAGTTCTTGCCGGGGGTAAGGGGGAACGGCTTTTTCCGCTTACGGCATTTCGCTCAAAGCCGTCAGTACCGTTCGGCGGACGCTACCGGATTGTAGACTTCGTGCTTTCAAACCTCATCAACTCGCATATCTACTCCATCTATCTTCTCGTGCAGTATAAATCGCAGTCGCTCATCGAGCATGTCCGCCAGAACTGGGTGCTGTCGCCGGTCATCCGCGACCAGTTCGTTACCGTTGTGCCGCCGCAGATGCGCATGGGACCGGAGTGGTTCCAGGGCACGGCCGACGCGGTTTTCCAGAACCTGAACCTGATCAAGCAACATGATCCGCATCTGGTCATCGTCTTCGGGGCAGATCACGTCTATCGTATGGACATCCGTCAGATGATCGATTTCCATCTCAAGAACGACGCTTACGTGACCGTGGCTGCGCGGCCGGTGCCGATTTCCCATGCATCTGCCTTCGGCGTGATCCAAACCGACAGCGACCGGCGGATCATTGGCTTCCAGGAAAAACCGAAGCGGCCGACGCCGCTGGCAGACAATCCTTCCCTTTCCTATGTCTCGATGGGAAATTATATCTTCAGCCGCGACGTCCTCGTCGAGGCGCTCGCAAAAGCGCAGCGCAACAAACAGCACGACTTTGGGGCCCATGTCATCCCCGATCTAATCGGGACCGACAGGGTCTTTGCCTACGATTTCGCGACGAATATGATATCCGGCACCTTCGCCTTTGAGGAGAAGGGCTACTGGCGGGACGTAGGTACGATTGCGGCCTATTTCGATGCGCATATGGACATGCTCGGCAAGGAGCCGCGCTTCGAGCTCGATAATAGCCAATGGCCGATCCACCCGTCGGGTCACGGTGGGCCGGCGACGAAGATTCTACAAGGCGATATCCGGAACAGCATCATCGCAGAGGGCGCGGTGATCCACAAAGCGAAGATCAGGAATTCGGTCATCAGGAGCGGGGTAGAGATTGAAGACGGTGTCACGGTGGACGAGTGCATTATCATGGACAATGTGGTCCTGAGGAAAGGCTGTCGCCTGAGGCGATGTATCGTGGACAAGCTGAACGTCATCGGAGAAGGAGAGAGTTTTGGTTTCGATCCCGATGCCGACCGCTTCAAATGCCATATCGATCAATCCGGCATATCGATCATCCCCAAGGGCGGCAGGCGGATGAGGAAGACCAGGGAGTAGGAGGCAGAGCTCGTTTATGGACGGTGTAACGCTACGGGATGAGATTCTCACGAAGCTCGACGAGATCCGGGAAGCAGATATCCTTGTCGGAATTCCCAGCTATAATAATGCCAAGACCATTGCGCATGTTGTCAGGGCGGTGCAGACGGGGTTCGCAAAATATTTTCCGGACCGGAAGTGTATCCTCGTCAACTCGGACGGTGGATCCAAGGATGGCACCATGGGCGTAGTCCATGAGACCGGCATCCCCGATTTGCAGTCCATACTGTTGCATCATCGGACAGAGCCGGTCTTCAAAATAGCCACGCCTTATCATGGGATACCGGGAAAAGGGAGCGCTTTTCGCACAATCTTCGAGATTGCTGCCGCACTTCATGTCAAAGCCTGTGCCGTGGTAGATTCAGATCTCCGGAGCATCACGCCGGAGTGGATCGAACTGCTGGTAAAGCCGGTCATCGATCACGGTTTTGATTATGTGGCGCCGCTCTACCACCGGCACAAATATGACGGTACGATCACGAACAGCATTGTGTACCCCGTCACCCGGGCGCTCTATGGTACACGCGTCCGCCAGCCCATCGGCGGAGACTTCGGGTTCTCCGGCGCTATGGCAAGGCACTATCTCACGAAGGACGTCTGGGAGACCGATGTGGCCCGTTACGGCATTGACATCTGGATGACGACCACGGCCATCGCCGACGGATTTCGGGTCTGCCAGTCGTTTCTCGGCGCGAAGATCCACGATGCAAAAGATCCCGGCGCTGACCTCAGCGCCATGCTGCATCAGGTCGTTGGCGCGACATTCAACCTTATGGAGACCTATCCGGACATCTGGAAGAAGACCAAAGGCTCCGTGGCAACACCGGTTTTCGGCTTTACCTATGCCGTGGGGCTTGAGCCGATCGCGGTGAATCTTGAGCGCATGATCGAACGATTCCGCCTCGGCGTTAAGGAACTGATGAATGTCTGGGAGCTTTTCTTGCCGAAGGAGATCGTTGCGTTGCTGCAGCACGCAGCCGCTGAACAGCAGGGGCAGTTCCATATTCCCAATGAAGTATGGGCGGAGATCATCTACTGGTTCGCGCTCGCTGCTCATCACAAGATTTTGAACCGGGAGCATCTGCTAAAGTCGCTCACCCCCCTCTATATCGGCAGGACAGCTTCTTTCGTTATGGATACGAAGGACAGCGATGCCGATGACGTCGAGGAGAAGATAGAAGATCTCTGCAGGTGCTACGAAGAGAAAAAAACCGTATTAGAGACTCACTGGGATTCCAAAGGAGGTGCAGCATGAATACTTTCGAGAGGATAGTCATCGAACCTTTCGAGCGGCTCTTCGAAAAGATCGTACAGTTTCTGCCGAACCTGCTCACATCAGTCCTCATTCTGATCGTCGGCATCGCCGTTGCCGGCCTGATGAGAAAGGTTTTCGGCCGCCTGTTCCTTGCGCTGCATGTAGACAAGCACTTTGAACGCATAGGGCTGACCGAGTCGCTCCACAAGGGAGGCATCAAGGAGCCGATCTCGGTTATTATCGGCAAAGGGATTGGCTGGCTCACGCTCTTCGTCTTTGTTGTCATGTCACTGCGTGCATTGGATGTTCCTTCCGTAGAACAACTGCTTGAGCAGTTCTTTCTCTATCTGCCCAACATCTTTGTCGCAGCCTTGGTTCTGCTCTTCGGCTACATGCTCAGCAATTTTCTTGGCAGAGCAGCGCTCATTGCATCGGTGAATGCGGGATTGAAGGTCTCCGGCATGATAGGCAAGCTCGTGCGTCTGACCGTTTTTCTCCTTGCCGTGACCATGGCGCTGGAGCAGCTTGGCATTGGCAGCGGAACAATTATCATAGCGTTTGCTATTATTTTTGGGGGCATTGTGCTGGCGCTCTCTCTGGCCTTCGGCCTCGGCGGCAGAGATATGGCGAAAGAGTATCTCGAAAAAAAGATGAAAAGTGAAGAACAAAAAGATGAGATTAGTTATCTCTGATCGTGATACACTTTTCTTATGTGGTGGATGTTCTGACCGACCGGCGATGATGCCGCGAGTGAGGGACCTATTGTGAAGGTCTTTAGCCCTTCACCGACCAGAGAGACGATGCATCGCGATCCACGTGTCGGCAGGTTGTTGCTCATGCGGTGAGCTCTTGTGGATGACGGCATACGTGATCGTGATTACAGAATATTTTTGCATTTTCATATATAAAACTAGTAGACTTTCCGATATTAATATTGATATGAGGCCATGAAATCTTGCAATCAGAACATAAGGCCGCTCTTATCCAGGACGAAATATGCCGATTCATGTCTTGCCGTTCTGGTTTTTCTGACGTTGGTATTCCTTTGCCTTGCTTCCCCAGTATCTGCTGACGATATTAGGTCGAGGGCTGCCGTAGTCATGGATGCGGCGACCGGCAGGGTACTCTTTGCGAAGAATCCCGACCTCAGGCTGATGCCTGCCAGTACGACTAAATTGATGACAGCACTGATAGTCGTCGATAGGGCAGATATACATGATGTTGTCACGGTAAGCCATCGCGCAGCAGCTGCACCTCCAACGAAAATAGGGCTGAAGAAGAACGATACCGTTACCATAGAAACACTGCTGAATGCTGCACTTATCAGATCGGCGAACGACGCAGCCGTTGCACTTGCCGAGGCCGTGGCAGGTTCAGAGGAAGAGTTTGTCGCCCTGATGAACAGGAGGGTACGTGATCTCGGTCTGTATGATACCCGATTTATTAACGCCAACGGCCTTCCCGGCAGCGGACAGCATATTACCGCCTATGACCTGGCAGAGATTATGCGGGAAGCGATCCAGCATCCGCTGCTGAAAGATATTCTCGGGACTCGCGTTGCAGAGCTCTCTACGGAGGAAGGCAAGACCACATTCATAAGAAATACGAACAGGCTCCTCTGGTCAGACGAGGAGTTCCTTGCCGGCAAGACAGGATATACGCGTGAGGCCCGCCACTGCTTTGTCGGCGCAGGGGAACGGGAAACTGACACGATCATTGTGGCTCTGCTCGGCACGCCAAGCAGAGACCTGCTCTGGGAAGAGACTGAACATCTCATGGCATTCGGCGAGAAGGTTATCCGTGAGCTTGAGGAACCGGTTGTCTATATCGTAAAATCCGATTACGACGCCGCGAGCATGAAAAAGGCCGCTGTTTCAAAAAAGAGCCGGGCAAAAAAGTTAAAAAAAAGGAAGCAGAGACCGGCATTTTAATTGCTATTGTTTATCCCTCGCGGATGTGTTAGTGCTACGCTTTGTATTCCACGCAACCTAATATGAAGAATCACTCCCTGGCTGATAATCGAGACACACGAGGCACTGTCACATGAACGTCTAATGCATGCGATTCGGTACATAGAAATAATAGTAGGGCATGATACGGCAGCAAGACCGGGGGAAACGCGCTAATCCCGTTTCTCCTCCGGTGGCATGAGGCAGCCCAGCAACAGGCTTACAATGCTGATGACGAGCGAACCCCAAAAGGCGGCCTTAAACCCCTCCACGCGAAAGCCGATATGCATGCTTTCGGAAAGCCATGAAGTGAGACTGAGCATCATCGCGTTAATGATAAAGGTGAAAAGCCCGAGAGACACGATGAGCAGCGGAAAGGTAAAGAGCGTGACCAGCGGCCTGATGACTGTATTCACGAGACCGAAGATCATGCTGACGAGTAATATGCCCCACCATGCTCCGGAATAGACGATACCCGGAACGAACTTGATGGCAAGTATGATGGCTATCGTATTCATGATCCATTTGATGTATGCCTGTTGCATGAAGATATTCTAGTCTTCTCCGCGTATCGCGTCAATCCGTGAACGTGACTGTTTTCCCCAGTGTTGACAGGACATCTGCCGCCTGATAGGATGAGATTGGGGTACCTACACTTTATCTCCTGGAGGAAGGTCATGAAGCTTTCATTGCAGATTACGTCGCGCAACTTCGAACTCACTGATGCAATCAAGGCAGAGATCACGGAAAAGGTGGAAAAACTCGAAAACTTCTGCGACCAAATTCTGAAGTGCCGTGTTGTGGTCGAATCTCCGCACCGTCATTCTCATGACGGCAGACTCTATAATGTTAATATCGACCTTAAGGTCCCCGGCACCGAGATCGTGGTCAAACGGGAGCCTAATGAGGATCTGTATGTTGCTATACGGGACTCGTTTAATGCAGCGAAGCGCAGGCTTGAGGACTATCTTGAACATCTCCGCAGAGAGGTAAAGTACCATGAAGAGTCGCCGCAGGGAAAGATAACCGCTCTCTTCCCTGATAAAGGGTATGGGTTTCTTACCAAGCCCGACGGCGGTGAGGTCTTTTTTCACCGCAACAGTATTCTGAACCGTGACTTCGAAAAACTGAAACTCGGTATGAAAGTGCGGTTCGCTGAAGAGAGGGGCGCCAAGGGTCCTCAAGCAAGCAGCCTAAGGGTAATCGGAGACTGACGCTGCATGAACTCATTCGCGGCCTGAAAAGGAAGAGCGGCTGCTGAAGTTTTTCCGGTGTTGGCGCAGGCTCACCGCGCAGGGCGGCAGAATGCGCGAGGAGTGGGCGGAGGTATGAGCCCGCGGATGCAGGACACTCATTGCAGGATATCCCGGTATGGCCATAGAAGAACATTCGTGCTATCAGCAATTTCCTAACGACGTGAGCAATGTTAAGTAATCTCTAAACAACGGGGGAACCAATGGCAAGAAGAATGGTAACAATCGACGGTTGCACTGCCTGCGCCCATGTAGTCCATGCAGTGAATGAGATCATTACGATCTATCCTATAACCCCTTCGTCTCCTATTGCCGAAATATGCGATGCGAAGTCCGCTGCCGGCAAGGTGAACATCTGGGGGTCGGTGCCGAAGGTGAGCCAAATGCAGTCAGAGGCAGGCGTTGCCGGCGCAGTCCACGGCTCGCTTACCGCGGGCGCTGTTGCTGCTACGATCTCCGCATCGCAGGGACTCCTGCTGATCATACCGAATATGTACAAGATCGCTGGAGAACTCACACCGACGGTCTTCCATGTGACCGCCCGGTCGCTGGCGTGTCAGGGGCTATCGATCTTTGGCGACCATTCAGACGTGATGGCTGCCCGATCCACCGGTTTTGCCATGCTTTGTTCCCGGAACGTGCAGGAGGCCATGGACATGGCGCTCATTGCGCAGGCAGCAACGCTCGCATCGCGTGTTCCCTTTGTACATTTTTTTGACGGATTCCGCACGTCCCACGAAATACAGAAGATCGAGGAGCTTACCCTTGACGACATGCGAGCGATGATCGATGAGGATTTGGTCATTGCGCATCGCATGCGGGGATTGACGCCGGATCGGCCCGCCATACGGGGTACTGCACAGAATCCGGATGTGTATTTTCAGGGCAGGGAGACGGTAAACCGGTTCTACGAGACGACACCAGACGCTGTTCAGAGCGCCATGAACACCTTTGCTGACATGACCGGTCGCCATTACCGGCTTTTTGACTTCTACGGCGCACCTGATGCAGAACGTGTCATTGTCGTGATGGGGTCTGCCGGAGAGACAATTATGAGCACCATCGATGCCCTGAACGCGACGGGTGAACGGCTCGGCCTCGTGCAGGTGCGGTTGTTCAGACCCTTTGCCATTGGTGCGTTTGCACGGGCGATTCCTGCCACGGTGAAGGCCATCGCCGTGCTCGACAGAACAAAAGAGCCCGGCGCAATAGGCGAACCTCTCTATCTTGACGTGCGGACTGCCATTGGCGAAGCGCTGGAAAATGGGGATACGGCCTTTGCTCACTACCCGGTTGTTGTCGGAGGCCGTTACGGTCTCGGATCAAAAGACTTTACCCCCGCCATGGTAAAGGCGGTGTTCGACAATCTTACGGCGCCGCGGCCGAAGAACCATTTTACGATCGGCATTCACGATGACGTGACCGCTACCAGTCTCGCCTATGACCCGGGGTTCGGCATTGAAGGCAAGGGTATTTTCCGGGCGCTTTTCTATGGACTTGGTTCTGACGGAACCGTGGGGGCCAATAAGAATACTATCAAGATCATCGGCGCCGAAACAGACAACTATGCCCAGGGGTATTTTGTCTATGATTCGAAGAAGTCCGGGGCCATGACCATTTCCCATCTGAGGTTCGGGAAGGAGAAGATCAGCCGTCCCTATCTTGTGCCCCGGGCGAATTTCATCGCCTGCCATAACACGTCGTTCCTTGAAAAGTACGATATGCTGTCCGCGGCCGAAGATGGAGCCGTTTTTCTCCTGACCACGTCGCATACGAAAGACGAAGTATGGGAGACGCTGCCGATGGAGATGCAGGAGCAGATGATAAAGAAAGAGATACGGTTCTTCATCATCGATGCCCTGCTGCTTGCGGAAGAACTGGGACTTGGGGCAAGGATCAATATGATCATGCAGACGGCCTTCTTTGTCATTGCCGGCATCATTCCTAAGGAAGAGGCGATTACGGCGATCAAGACCGAAATAAAGAAGACCTATGGGAAAAAGGGCAGTGCCGTCGTCGAAATGAACTACGCTGCAGTAGACAAGGCCCTTCAGAACATTGTCGAAGTTCCGGTACCCGGAAGAGTTGAAGGAAAAATCCGGATGAGGAAAGCCGTGCCGGATGACGCCCCGGAGTTCGTCAGGGAGGTGACTGCGAGGATGATCGAGGGCAAGGGGGATATGCTCCCGGTCTCGGCCGTTCCATCTGACGGCACGTGGCCAACCGGAACGACGCAATACGAAAAGCGCAATATCGGGGTGCATATTCCCCTCTGGGACCCCGAAGTCTGCATTCAGTGCGGACAATGCTCTTTCGTCTGTCCCCATGCCACGATCAGAATAAAGGCCTATGTACCAACATTGCTCAAGGCCGCTCCTCCGGCATTCAGGCATGCTGACGCGAAGGGCAAGGATTTTCAGGGGCTTGCATTCACCGTGCAGGTTGCGCCGGAAGACTGCACCGGTTGCGGTTCGTGCGTCTATGTATGCCCTGCCCATAAAAAAGATGCCGAAGGGCAAAAGATGCCCGATTATAAGGCTATCAATATGAGGTCTCAGGAACAGTTCCGCGCTCAGGAGGCGGAAAATTATGCATTCTTTCTCAGTCTGCCCGAAACGGACCGTTCGCGAATAGCGATCAGCACGGTCAAGGGAAGCCAGTTGGTACGCCCCCTTTTCGAATATCACAGCGCTTGTGCCGGCTGCGGCGAGACGCCCTATATCAAGCTTCTTACCCAGCTCTTTGGTGACCGGCTCATGATAGCCAATGCCACCGGCTGCAGTTCGATCTATGGCGGTAATCTGCCCACGACACCCTATACGAAACGGGCTGACGGCAGAGGACCGTGCTGGTCGAATTCCCTTTTCGAGGACAATGCCGAGTTCGGTCTCGGCATGAGGCAGGCCGTATCAAAATTCCGTGAGCAGGGGATCGAGCTGCTCTCGCGGCTCATGGCAAAACCCGAGCATCTGCATCACCGTGAACTCTTTGAGGCAATCATGAATGCGGGCCAATCAGACCAACTGGCGGTTGAAGAACAAAGAGCGCGGATCAATGAGCTTAAGAAGGTCATCGCCAATGACGCCTCACAGGAGGGAAAAGGGTTTCAGTCCCTTGCCGATTACCTGGTGAAGAAGTCGGTATGGGCGGTCGGCGGAGACGGGTGGGCGTATGATATCGGTTATGGCGGTCTCGATCATGTCCTGGCATCAGGGGAGAACATTAACATCCTTATCCTTGACACCGAGGTTTACTCAAACACCGGCGGTCAGATGTCTAAATCCACCCCTCTTGCCGCTATGGCCCAGTTTGCCGCGGCAGGGAAGAGGATGCCCAAAAAGAGCATAGGCGCCATCATGACCACGTACGGCAATGTCTATGTCGCCCAGGTAGCGTTTGGGGCGAACCAGGCGCAGGCTATCAAGGCACTGCTCGAAGCAGAGGCCTATCAGGGATCTTCTCTTATCGTTGCCTATGCGACCTGTATTGCCCAGGGCATTGACATGGCAAAGGGTGTTGAGGAGCAGAAGCGGGCTGTTGCCTGCGGTCACTGGCCGCTCTTCAGATATAATCCACTGCTTGAGGCTGAGGGGAAGCCACCGCTTGTCATCGACAGCAAGGAGCCCACACTTACCTTTTCCGAATATGCCTACAACGAAAACCGCTACCGGGCATTAAAACTGACCAATCAGGCGATGGCAGAGGAACTTATGCAGCGGGCTGAGGCTGATGTGAAAAGGCGCTGGGAATACCTCAAGCACCTTGCAAAGTGGAAGGCATGATATAACGGTTTAACTTGAAGTTCAGGGGGATGTGCGGCCAGGGCAGATATGCCGAACAGCCTGCCATGGCGATAGCAGTATCCCGAAGACTCTTTGGGACTTACCAGCACTGATCCGAGCGCTGATTTTCAGGATGAGGCTTACGGGTTAGGCTTTCGGTGCGCTCTTGAATCTATGCGCCGGTTTGCCTCATATCACCATGGCCTGTCGACAAAGCATATTCTAATGTTAGGTAGTATTGATTTCTGTATGATGTCTTTGGCCCAACGTCTTTGACCTAATAACTTACACCGGACGCCTTTCGTCTCTTCTTAATACTCCTCCAGATGATACCATTCGGGGTCTTCGAGCCACGTGCCGGGACCGGTGACGAATTCAATGATATTTTCGAGGATAAGATAATGCTTCTGTTCCTCAGCGGCGATCTTCTTAAGAACGGCCTTTTCTCGGTCGTCAGTCGACTCCCCTGCTTTTTCAAGGTAGAAGTCACGAGATTTTACCTCTATGTCCTGGGCCTTCCGATAAAGGTCAGCCTGGGAGGCATCCACGCTCTGCGGGCCTTCTTCTTTCAGGCGGGCAAATATATTTTTTATGCCGGCAAGGCCGGCCGCATCCGGCAGAGTAACCTGTTCGCGCTTCTCCAAGCCACGAAATATAGTGTAGTGGATCACCTCAGCATCGGCAAGCATTTCACAGATGTGTTGTATGCCCTTATGCGGTGTCTTGGCGGCGAGTGCACGATAGTATTCCTCCCCGTCCTTTTCCATCTGCATTGCATATTCAAAAATATTCATATGGTCCTCCTTTAAAGAGCATGGGGTATATCGCTTCTTTCTTTCATCTTAGTGTGTAAGGGATTAAAAGACAAGGAGATTATCAATGTCTCAGGTATGGTGTATACTGTCAAAGTATCAGGTGATTTGATGGGAGGAAGAAGGAAATGACCCTATCTCGTAAACGGAGGATCGGCCTATGAAATTCGATCTGGTGCAGTACCGGAAAAGGCGAGGCGTAGCCCTGCTTACGCTGAACAGACCCGAAGTTCTTAACACCATAAACAGGGAGATGCTTCAAGAGCTCGGACGGGTCATGGACACTGCGAAAGCTGATGACAACATCAGGGCGGTCATTATTACCGGTGCCGGCAGCAAGGCATTTTCTGCAGGCGCGGATATAGGATTTCTCAGCACGGCATCCGCTCTTGAGGTGCGCGGCCTTGCGCGCCTTGCGGTCGACATATACGGGAGGATCGAAACGCTGGGAAAAGTTGTGCTGGCGGCAATCAACGGCTTTGCCCTTGGCGGCGGCCTCGAACTTGCCGAAGCCTGTACAGTTCGTGTAGCGGTCCATAGCGCGCGGCTCGGCCATCCCGAAGTGCGGATCGGAGCTGTTGCCGGCTGGGGAGGAACAACGCGTCTGCCGCGTCTCGTAGGGAAGGGAAGGGCAGCGGAGCTGCTCCTGACGGGCAGGATGATCACGGCTGACGAGGCATTGCAGATGGGGCTTCTGAACAGGGTCGTTTCGCCGGAGCAATTGCTGCCGGAAGCAGAGGCTCTTCTGGAGGAGACTCTTGCCCAGGCGCCGCTTGCGGTGAAGATGACGTGGGAGGCGCTGCACCGTGGGATGGATATGAGCATTGACGAATCAGCCCGGCTCGGAGCTGATTATTTTGGTCTCATTGCTGCTACAGAGGACTTTCGGGAGGGGACAACGGCGTTTCTTGCGAAGCGCTCGCCGAAGTTTAACGGGCGATAATATAACGTTCTGCTAGCAATTGAATAGCGTAATGTTTCTTTGTTATATACCACTTTCATCTGATACCCCGCACAGGTTTGTCCGTGGCAAATAGTTTCGATTTCACCTACCATTCAACAAAATCGAGGGCAAGCGAAAAGTGAGGAATACCAGAAGAAAGGTTTAATGCGGCGCTGAGCGGTGCCCGAAGGGCATCCGTCTCCTGTGCCTGGTTCCCTGCCCGAGCGGAGCGAGGGCATAGGCACAGGCCGCTCGGCGCCGCATTCCCTCCCGAGCGAAGCGAGGGAGGGAACCAGTTATTATGTAGTTTATTAGTCCGCGGACTAATATAACAAGAAAGCATATTAGTCAGTAGAACAGACCGTATCGAGAATATTTGCGGGCTCATATTCAGCCCTCCCATAGAGATAATTTACACAAGATGCTTGCTTTTTATTTTAAAAGATAGTGATTATACGGAGAAAGGTGCACCTGCGTTAATTAGATTTTCGTTGTAGCCCTGCGTAAAACTCGATAAGTATTTATCCCCTGAGAGAAGTAGTTGAACTTCTCATCAGGGGCATCCAGTCACTAATCTCTAAGCTATCGGTAATTTACTTTTGCGCCATAGAACACCTGCCCTGCATCAATGCAGAGGCCGAGCTGGATGTTCTGGCCCTTCGTTATATTTCTTTCAAGTAATGGCAATAAAATGCCTTGCACTACTGATGTGCCGGTTGTAACAGAAGTTGTAGCATAGTCAGTTGTAGTTCCATCGGTAGGCTTCATCCCAGTCAGTCGGAACTGTGGCCTGTTTACCGCAGCGCCGTCATCCGTAAGATAAACGGTCAGTTTTGTTATCTTCGTCGCTGTGCCCGGGATCTTCACGGGAGCAACAAGGCAAGCAACAGCGTTAGCCACGATCGTCCCGGCAAGGAATGGCTTCACATAGGCGAATTGAGCGCTATCTCCATCCGCTGTGAATGCGGCAGAGGAAATCTTCACTGCGCCCGCATCAGCCATTCCGGTCATCCCAAACATAACTATCGCCATTGCTATGACACAACCCAACAGAACCGTCAGCACTGCTCTTCCTTTGATCATCGTCTCTCCTCCATGCATAATTCGGTTTGTATTCAGGCTATTACAGCCTTTCAGAAAGTTAGCCGACAAGGCATTTCCCGCCCCTCTTTTAGTTAATGATTTCCAATTGTACGCTGCACCCTGTGAATCATGTTTGTCTGTCATACTTACAGGACGCAGTTAATGTTCTGCCCTCTTCCATTTCTATTACATAGCATTTTTAACATTCCCGCCCCCAAATTATATCACGGGTGTTGAGTTCAGGGGTTATTCAGCGGTGTTGTCGGGAGTTTTTCCAGGGCGACCTTGCCCGCAGCCTTTCTTTTTGTTCATACATTAATTGGTCCGCCTGACGGAGTAGTTTATCGATGGAATTGTTGTCGAACGGGGGCGCGCAATAAGCGATTCCGATGCTGAACGATAACGTGTAATGACGCTCACGTTGAGCGTTCCACGTGTCGAGTTCCCCCTGGAGGCGCGAAGTCAGGGTCTTTGAATCTCTCATACTCGTTTCCATCATCAGCACAACAAACTCGTCGCCGCCCATTCGCGCTGTGATATCGGGTTCACGAAAAGTTCTTTTAAGGAGTGCTGCCGCCTGAGTCAAGGCGAAGTCACCTTCCTGATGGCCTCCAGTATCATTGATCTTCTTGAGATTGTCGAGGTCGGCTGAAAGCAAAAGCATCCCGCAACGTAAGCGTTTCGCGGTCTTCAACTGCTGCTCTGCGAGGGTTAGAAAGCCTCTTCGATTGTACAAGCCTGTCAGTTCATCAGTCAATGAAAGCGCGCGGAGACTTTGCTCCATCCTCTTAATCTCTGAGATATCCTTCGAAACAATCGTGACCGCTACTGTCTGTCCGCCAGAGTCTTTCACGGGGTTTAACGTTCTGAGGAAATATTTGCCGTCGCGGTGGCTCTTATGCTCATACTGAAGGGGATCGCCTGTTTTCAATGCCTGATCTATCCTCCTGATGAACTCTTTGGTCTCTTGCGGAGAATGATATTTCCTGTAAGGTTGGCCGAGGAATTGCTCGCCAAGCAAGCCCAGACGCCGAAGATGCGCCTTGTTCATGAACAGGTAGCAATATTTGCTATCTACCAAATAGATGGAATCCTCAATGTTATTGAGTAAAAATCGATACTTCTCCTCTGGGCCTCGCCCATCGGGCTCTGTCTGCCAAATCGCGTTTTCACGTTCCAATTCAGCCACTCGCCGGCGCAGTGTTTCCAATTCAGATAATAGTTGCTCTGTTGTCCTATCGCTGTCTTGCATAAGGGGTGTTCAAAGGCAAAGGCCATTTTCTGGCCGGGGCGTATCTTGGGAAAAGGGATGAATCTTCTTCTTCGCCTCTTCAGTATTTGGTGGCGGATTCCACGGTGTCTTTTGATATTCTGCAGGTACTTTCACTTGGCATACCACATGCGGTACTTACGATGATAGTGTCAAGAATCTTTCGCACATTTGTTCTAGTGACTTCAACTGGTTTTCTCCTTACGCTGCCAATTCCCGGTCTGTTCCTCAAGGCGGTCCATCTTCAGATACTGCCGTAGTCCCCACTTAGTCCCTGGTAGACGTAGCAGTTTCACGCCGATCCACTGCAGCGCTTCGTTATATATCATTCTATTTATTCTATTAGTCGCTCCTCTTTTCAACAAGCGACTAAATGTCTGCCTACATCGGTCCATTTATCAGGCGTGAACTGTTCTGGTTCAAATGCTTCACTCATGACCTCAGAGATTGCATTTCTTGCATCAGTTTCGATCTTTATTCGTGGTAAACGCGAAATGATCTTACTTATTTCTGAAGCGAAATCATCGTCAGGAGCTCCGCCATTACGTAACGCGTATTGGTTCCAATCATCGATAACTGTCTTAACGACGACCTGAGCAAGTTTATAAGCTTTTTTTGTTTTCATCTTTTATATAACAATTACTATACCATGCTGCTTTTTCCCGACCCCATTCGTGGCATGATAGCATAGCCTTTTCATCTTGTGAAGAAGAAAGTTTGGTCAATCGTATTTACTGATATTACGGACTAAAAGACGTCCTGACAAAACATAGGGAAATGGTTACTGACGATTTACAAGGGTAAGAAACAGTGGGCGTGATGGGCTTTTGAGAGTGCAGTTCATGAAGAAGGATCGCCTCATCTATTGCTTGGTTTTTGCAGTCTTCGTCTAAATGAGCAGATTTCCATATGCTGTCAGCAATCATGCTGTCATCCCATGAAAGATCACTATAGGAAAACACTATGATCTTTTCGCTGTTATCCGCGATATCATAGGCAATATGACAGGATTTCAGTCCATCTGGTGAAGTAATACAACTCATACTTGCAACCATGCTGCCAAGATCGATCTTTGTTGATGGTATGTTCTCCGGAGGCACATAAGGTGATGAGCTTGCCGGTCCGTAATAAAGGTTAGCCTTAAATGATGAACTGTCCATCCGCTCAATGGCGGCCAATTGCTCCACGGCGCCCTCTGCGTAGCTAACTGCGCTGGTACCTATCATATTTTGGGGTACATCAAAAGCTACACCACCAACACAAAATGGCCATTTACTTTCATCCGCTGCCCATGCATTTACACCAACAATAAGCAGGGCAGTTAAAGGTATTAGCCAAATTGATCCTTGTCGTTTCATCTTATCTAATCAATTCCGTCTGTACACCGATGTGCCTGATATAGCTGAACTATTACATATCTTACGAATACGCGTAATCATTATACGCAAGCATTTGCAGGATTTTCGTAATTCTGTAACGCTTGCTGAAGATCTTGGGCAGTACTTTGATGATGAAAACAGATCGTTTCCAATTGAGAGAAAAAAGCAGGCTGGCCATGCGGAGCGCAAAAAGTAAGCGGTAGCGGAGCTTTATCGGATCAGCCTCATTCTGATGAATCCAGAAGCCCATATCTCCGAAATATCTGAGCTTCCGATAGATCGATTCAAATGAGTAGATGCTCTTGTTCACCTTTGCGAATCCTGCCAGGAGCTCCTCGGGAGTCAAATTGGTCGGCCTGAAGACGACATGTCGTGTGTCATACTTGCTCCAGTCTTTGTGAATGATGCGCCCTGCCTTTTCAAGTCGCTTAAAGAGCTTGGTCCCCGGAAACGGGGTGAGAATGTTAATTATAGGCTCCAATATATGGGCCTCATCGATAAAGGCGATCAATTCATCAAAGGAGTCTGGCGTATCGAAGTCGTAACCGACGATAAATGAGCCGAGAACCAACAGGCCGTGCGAATGCATCCTATCAATCGCTTCCAAATAGTTGTGCTTCATATTAACGTTCTTAGTCATCGCCGACAAATTCTTTTCTGAAACGGATTCAAAGCCGACAAAAACAGAGCCGCAGCCGGCCTCCTTCATCAGCGTCATCAGGTCCTCATGCCGGGAAAGATTGATTGATGCCTGACAACCCCATTTAATGTTAAGCGGTTTCAATGCTCCAAATAACTTGCGGGCATAAGGTATGTCCGCGATGATATTATCATCGGCAAAAAATATCGCTTTCCCTTTGCTCTTATATTGTCTGCCTGCGAGGTTCAGAGAAGTTATTTCCTCTATGACTCTTTCGACCGGTTTATGCCTGATCGTCTGTCCGTCGAAGGCGTGAACGGAACAGAATTCGCAGTGAAAGGGACAGCCTTTCGTAGTTTGCACGAAATCATTAATATATTTCGTGCTATCGAGTAATAACCTGTCCGGGGGTTGAGCGACAGCTAAATCTGCAAGCTCTCCAGCCCAATAAGTCCGCTCTAAAACGCCGCGTTGGGCGTCTCTGACGAGTTTCGGCCAGACGCTCTCGGCTTCGCCTATTACGACGGCGTCGCAATGGAGCGTCGCCTCTTCCGGGCACATGGAAGGGTGTATTCCGCCCAGCACCGTCTTGCCGCCAGCCTTCCGAAAAGTTTCCGATATCTCATAGGCCCTATTGGCGTGCATTGTCCTGACGCTAATGCCGACCAGGTCAGGGTTCCATCCGTAATCAATATCTTCTATATTTTCGTCGAATACCCTCTGAGTATGTCCTTGAGGCGTTAAAGAAACCAGGGTAGGTATTGCAAGCATGTAAGAGTAATATTTTCTTGAGAGCAAGAATTTGGAAAAGAATTTGTAATCGTAATAGCTCTTTTCTTTTTCAGAGAAATTCCTGGGAACAACAAATGCTATTTTCATGACGGCCTCAACTCATGAAGTATGCAGACGCATAGCTTTATGGAAACATGCTCTTAGCATAGCCTATAGACGCCATGCTGGGCAAGGAAACTCACAGGGGGAAGACTTTAGCGATGGTCACGTAACTATGGCTGTCGAGGTTGACTGACAACTGTTTCCAATAGAATGAGACGCTCTCCGCACAAGGTTGGAACGTGTCGGAGGAAGAAATGAGCTTTGATCTTCTGATTCACTCATTTGTGGATAACGACATGAAGTCAACAGTTATGGATTCTTGAAACTGGCAGAAGAACAGGACGGAAGTCTCGCACTAAAGTTCGTTGTACCAGTCTTCAGCTTGTGAGTACTTGCCGAAAGATGGCGGTGCTGTATCAAGTGCAAGTTGCTACTATATCAGTTTCGGCCATGAGCTCGCTCAATTCTTCTCCCATCCTCCTGTGACGTGTCAGGTTGCAGAATAATATCGCATCAGCAATGATTCCAATATTTTGAGTTGTATGACATGAAAGCCTCAGGTATCAGATACTGCAACTGGGGAGAGGTATAGGAAGGCATTATCGAACCGCATATGCAACAGCCATTGAGGAAAGAACAAGCCTCGTCACTGCAAATTGTAGACAGAAATGCGATACGATTGTAAAAATAATCTTATTTGCTACTATATAAGTAAAGAGACAGGAGAGGCGAAAGCTGCATCTATAGGAGGGCTATATCATGAAGAAGAACGTAGGGGGTATCGACAAAACATTGAGATTGATTATCGGGCTTATCTTGCTTTTAGTTGGTTTTTTTGTGCAGATGAGCACGGGGTTGAGGGTCGGTACATTTGTCGTGGCGGCCATTGCGCTCATTACGGCATTTACGGGTTTTTGACCGCTGTGGGCGGTGCTCGGGTTTAGCACCCACAAGTCATAAAGCGTAGAAGTCAAAGCTTTACCCTTCGAACAGTGTAAGTCCGAATCTGGCGTGACGTAACGCAAGAAGCCGCCGGATTACCCGGCGGCTTCTTGCCCGATGTTACGGTTCAGTCAGAGAACTTGCTGAAGACGAAATCGGTATCAGGCGTGATGCTGTGGCATGCGAAACACTCAGCCTGCTGAGCGGCGTTTAGTTGCGGCGTCTTTGTTGCCGGATCGAAGACCTGGAAACCCCAACCGCCAGTCGCTGCATATTTCTTCCGGTCCTTCTCCATCACCGCCACGGCGATGCGCGTTTGCTGGAAGGTGAAGCTGCCCGTGCCGGTCGCCAGCGTCCCCGGCTGCCAGAGGTCGAAGGCGATGACCGCGCCGTCCTTGAAAATAGTACTCGTACTCCCCGCAGCGAGTTCGTAATAGCTCCTCATCGCCTTCTTGTTGGCATAGATGTTGTGCAGGCCGGGAACGAGGGAGCCAAGGTCTACGCCATTGAAGATGAATCCCGGCGTCACGATGCCGGTGGTGACGTGGGTGAAGGTCCGAAAACCTTCCGGATAGGCGACGCCGTCTTTATCAGCCAGGGCAAAAGGCGCTGCCGCCAATACAATAGCAAGAACGAGTGCGATGATGCCGGATTTCTGAAGATACATGGGTGTTTCCTCCTGTAGATGATTTTGTTGCTGATCGACAGCTGATGTTCAGCTATGTTTAGTTTAGTAAGGAGCAGAAATTACTGTCAATAGCAACGGTGAATTCTTATTCCCGACACTGACTGCGTGGCGAATTTCTTGAGGCAGAGCAATGGGCACGGCTGGACTCAGGCGCTCTCAAACAGGACGAGTGGAAAAATTTCCACCCGTCCATATCAGCAAACAGTAAGGTACATTTAGAATCCGGTCGCAGCGAACCAGGCCCCGCCCGGGTTTGTCACGAAAAGAATCGGCGCAATGCACGGGAAGGGCAAAGCAACGGAATCCTTGATATGCGCATTCCCTCCGATATCAGCCGGGAAAAGACCGGTCGAAACGTTGACAATGATTGCCGCGCCAGCAGTATCCTTGCTCAGGCAGCTCACCACGACCTTGAAGCTCGGTACGGTATTTATGCCACCCAGGCCTCGAGCGATCACCTCCGGATCGCTGGGATCGAACACTAATCCTCTGACCAGCACATTTACATCGCCATCCGGGCTGAGTTTCCCTTTGCCAAACTCGATGACCCAGGGCAAACCGCCGCCCGGTACCCCGCGGATCGCATTGACCGCACCGGTGAAGGGTCGTGGCACGCCGATCATGGTATTAAAATCGAGAACCTTCGATCCGTCGGCGTGAGCCGTCGATATCGCCCCAGCAAAGAGAAACGTGCTGACTGACAGGATCATGGTCAGAATGACAAGCATAGACTTTTTCATGATATTTCCTCCTTTATGAGTTCGGTGCTCCCCTTAGAGAAAGACTGCATGATCCTAGGACACAGGATCTCTTATTCTTAATTTTTCCACTCCTTCCCGCCCTCTGTGTAAGCAAGATCATACCCGTACATAAGCTGCACGTACCCACATTGCTTCTTTCAACAACTCGGCCATCTTATATGCAAAGGCCCATCTTTTTCCGCCTCAATCTCACGAATGGGTTGGCTTTGTCGGGAATATTGCTGCTTATTTAACTCTTAGCACATTATGTCCTGGTTGTCAAAATCAAACATCCCCGAGATCCACGTAGGCATGGACATGGTTT
>DKBH01000058.1 GCA_002451165.1 Nitrospiraceae bacterium UBA6905 | reverse complement strand
TGCTGGATGAGGTCAATGCCGGACGCTTTCGGGCAGACCTGTTCTACCGCCTCAACGTGTATCCAATCACAGTGCCGCCACTTCGTAGCCGGCGCGAAGATATCCCCTTACTGGTGCAGCATTTTGTACCGAAGATCTCCGCCCGGGATGGGAAAGAAATAGACCAGGTTTCGCCTGCTGTCATGGACGAGCTGATGCAATATGACTGGCCGGGCAATGTTCGGGAGCTCAGGAACGTCCTTGAACGTTCGGTCATAACCTCTGTGGGGAGGACTCTTGGCTTCACGGAGGGATTAGAGCAGAGAAAGACAGAAAAGACTCAGGCTGGTTCAGTAACTCAGTTGCCTACGCTTGCGGAAGTCGAGCGGCAGCACATCCTGAAAGTCCTTGATCAAGCCAGATGGCGGGTCAGCGGGCCGGACGGTGCTGCTCAGATCTTGGGGATCAATCCTTCGACGCTCCGCTTCCGCATGAAAAAACTTCATATCAAAAGACTCAATTAAGTCTGTGCCTGCAGGGGTGCTGTTTTTTCATGCTTTCATTTAGCATGTCCTGGAATTAAGATCATTCGCCACGGCTCAGGATGACGAACCACTAATTGTCATTATGAGTCCGCCATTGGCGGGCGAAGAATCCATTCAGTTACTCTTCATTTCATTAAAGAATTCCTCGATGCGAGTCTCGGAATCGAGTCTCCCCGACTTTTTCCAAGGGGGTATTTTCGAAGTATGTCACACATTGAAAATGAGTTCGCATAAAAATAGGCTTGGCAAAGTCCTTTGCAATATTTACTCTCAACATTTTGCGAAAACGCAATATATTGCGAAAACGAGATTTATTTCTATAGCCAAAGTTATTACGCAAAATTTCTATTTTATTATTTATTTCAATTGGTTGGATTATTAATTGTCATTTGCTCTCATACTGGCATGATCCGTGCGGGTATAACAACCACAACACTGATGAAACCCATTCAAAACCAAGATGATGGTATTAAAAATATACGTCAGCATAAAAAATAATAAGCGTCAGGAATTCCTGCAGATGTTCGAGCTTCTGTCAGGAGTTGCTTTCCATAAATACGGCAGAACATACAAAAGGATCTTCGAAGAGGTAGGCAGGCCGAATCATTTTCTATGGCAGGAAGAATGGAATGATGCAGGGTCACTTGATACATATTTTCATTCAGACAGCTTTCGCTCTCTTCTTGGGGCCATTCTGGTGCTTGGTAAGCTTGATGGAATCCAAATGGGCGAATTAAGCCCGGTTCGTGATGTTGATTATAGATGATAAGTGAATATCTAAAACACAGGAGGATAACTTCGTGAAGAAGAAATTTTTTATGGTTCTTCTTGCAGTAGTGCTTATTACCGCTTATAGCCACTGGCTGACGGAATCTCTGGCCTCTGATGCAAAGCCACAGGGAGGAGATGACCTGCAGAAGAAGGTGCAAAACCCGGTAGGCAGCCTGATAAGTGTGCCGCTCAAGCTGACCGCCGATTTTGGGGCCCCGAATGGCAGCGCCTATATATTCAACGTGAATCCGGTTGTCCCGGTGACCGTCGGCGACTGGAACCTTATTAATCGCGCCCTCATTCCCCTTCTTGTAAGTGTTGATGGCCTTATCGGAGGCACAGCTGGTATACCCTATGGGTCTACCGGTGACCGCGCTACGGGCCTTGGAGACATCAATTATTCTCTGTTCCTTTCTCCGGCGAATCCGGATAAGGTTATCTGGGGCATCGGACCCTCCATAAATATTCCTACGGCGACGGACAGGCAGCTTGGCAGCGGAAAATGGAGCGCGGGGCCTACAGGCGTCATGCTGGTCCAGCCCAAACCATGGTCATTGGGCCTGCTCGTCAGGCAGCTCTGGTCATTTGCAGGCCCATCAGGCCGTCAAGATGTCAGCCAATTCCTCCTGGAGCCTTTTGTGAACTACAACCTTGAAGGCGGCTGGTACCTGATCGCTGATCCTATCATCACCGCAAACTGGGACGCACCGTCCGGTGAGAAATGGACAGTGCCACTCGGGGGTGGTGTTGGCAAGCTGTTCAAGATCGGCAGCCAGCCCATCAATTCGAGGGCTGAGGCCTATTACAATGTTGAGAAGCCTTCCTTTGGACCGAATTGGCAGCTGGTATTCACGTTTCAGTTCCTCTTCCCGAAGTAAGAGTGGATACTACTTATCAGGCTTGAATAAAGAAAGAGTTGGCAGATACAAATATAAGGAGGAGAACATGCAAAGCTTAATCACAGCATTCCTCGTGAGAACGCAGGTGCGTTGTAAACCATGATTTCGACAGATGGCAAAACGAATCAGGGCGAAGGAGCGGTCAGGACGCGTCTCTATCGCGGCAAACCCGTGCGGCGCATGCACGTGATGGTGAAGCCTACGGGTTCGCTCTGCAATCTGGACTGCGCTTACTGCTATTACCTCTCCAAGGGGGAACTGTTGGGGAAACCTGCAAACTGGCGCATCTCCAACGAGGTGCTCGAGACCTTCATCAGGCAGTATTTCGAGGGACAGAATTTCAAGGAGGTGGTCTTTTCCTGGCAGGGAGGAGAGCCGACCCTACTGGGACTGGACTTCTTCAGGAAAGTCGTGGAATTGGAAAAAAAATACTGCCCCCCTCACGTGCGCTGTGAGAACGACCTCCAGACCAACGGCACGAACCTCGACGATGCCTGGTGCGAGTTTCTGTATGAGCACAACTTCCTGGTTGGCCTCTCCGTCGACGGCCCCAGGCACCTGCATGACCATTATCGTAAGGACAAGACCGGCCAGGGCAGCTTCGACAGGGTCTTCCGTGCCTCAAAGCTGCTGAGAAAGCACAAGGTGAACTTCGCGACCCTGAGCTGCGTCAACCGGGTCACGGCAGAACATCCTCTCGGAGTCTACCGGTTTCTGCGCGACGAGGTGGGATCAAAGAGAATGCAGTTCATCCCCATAGTGGAACCTGTTGGTTTCCGTCAGGTGGCACCCCAGCGCTGGGACGAGCGGCTGATGCCTGTAATCGGTTCACCCAATGCGAGATCGGGGACTGAAGGGTCCATTGTAGAGGAATGGAGTGTCGACCCAAATGACTGGGGTGAATTCCTCTGCGCGGTCTTCGATGAGTGGTATCAAAAGGACCTGGGCAGGATTTACATCAACTATTTCGAGGCAGCGGTCGAGACCTGGATGGGACATGTTTCTCCCCTCTGCACTCAGGGCCCCATGTGCGGCAAGGGACTTGCCCTCGAGCGCGATGGCTCGGTCTATGCCTGCGATCACTATGTTTACCCTGATTACCGGGCCGGAAACGTGATTGATACCCCGCTTTCGGAAATGGCCTTCTCCGAGCAGCAGGAGAGGTTCGGTAAGATGAAGGAAGGCGGACTTCCCGGATATTGCCGCAGGTGCGAATACCAGTTCACCTGCTTCGGCGAATGCCCGAAGAACCGCTTCATCAAGACCCCTGACGGAGAGCCCGGCCTGAACTACCTCTGCAGCGGGTGGAAGAGGTTCTTCTCTCATATTGACGAGCCGGTCCAGAGTATCGTCCGACGACTGGGAATGCCGGTAAAGAAGGAAGTGATAAGCCGTGCTTCAGAGCATTGGGTGCCAGAGAAAAGTTAACCCCACCGCTCCTCCCCTTACTTAAGGGGAGGAATGTACTGCGGGAATGCCGAACTGTGTCCCCCTCTTAAGATAAGAGGGGGATGGGGGAGTTATGAATTTGTCAGAGGAAGTTATGACAAGGGAAATAAGGTAGGACAAAGTGCAGTGGTGCAAACTGGATGACGATGATGGCCGGAGCTGCATGCAAGTCGAGGCCGACTGGTCTGAACTCGCGGCAGACTATGAAGACATTGTGTCTGCTTACTTAAATGTCCGCCTCCCGGGATTCAGGCCTGGCAGGGTGCCGCGGCGCGTGATCGAGGGCCGTTTTCAGAAAGAGATAATCGAGGACTTTTCGCAGAGGGTTGCACAGCGTCTGGGCAGGGAGGTTCTCAGACAAGCGAATATAATGACTATAGGGCCGGTCAAGTTGAGAGATATAGAATGTGGAAAGGAGAAACCATTCAGGTTTACTGCATGCTATCGGCCGATGCCCGAGGTAAACCTGCCGGAACTTGGATCACTTGCGGCAGGAGATGACAAGTCAGACCCGCGCGATTTGATTTCGGGGAGGCTTTTAGAAATGGTGAGCTTCTCTGTTCCTGATGCTCTCGTGAGTGCAGAACTCGGTCAGGATGAGGCCATTTGTGTCAAGGGCAGTGATGGCTGGAAGGATGCGGAGGACAGGGTAAGGCTTATTCTGATCCTCAAAAAGATAGCAGGAAGGGAAGGAATAGAAGTATCCGACGCGGATGTGGAGCAGCGCATCAGGGAAAAGGCCTCTGAATTCAACAAAGAGGCCGATTTGCTTAGGGCCGAACTTCAGAAAGGGGGTGGATGGCAGCGTCTTAAGGATATGTTACTTGTAGAGAGCACACTGGATTATCTGGTGGAGAAAACAGGGAAGTAGACGTCAAACTCCGGGAAAGTTTTTGGGGGTATGACTTAGATGAAAGGATGAAATTATGAGTCAAAAACAAATAGTACGAAACAGCAAGGCCCATATGTGGGCTGCAGTCGGAGGCATTCTGGCCGCGGCTGCTATGACTACGGCTGCAGTAGCTCCGGCAAAGGCTGCCGAGGCGCCGAAGCAGGCTGCCAAGCCCAACATCCTCGTCATTATGTCCGACGATGTGGGTATCACAAACATCGGCGCTTACAGCATGGGCATGGCCGGCTACCAGACGCCCAATCTGGACCGGATCGCCAAGGAAGGCGTGCTGTTCACTGACTACTACGCCGAACAGTCCTGCACCGCCGGGCGCTCGGCGTTCATTACCGGACAGTCGCCGATCCGTACCGG
>DKBH01000001.1 GCA_002451165.1 Nitrospiraceae bacterium UBA6905 | reverse complement strand
CCAGCTTCGAGGCGATCAAGCAGCAGGCCCGTGAGCTGATGGCCCAATACCACGTGCCAGGCCTGGCGATCGGCGTCATTTCGGGCAAGGACACATTCTCTGCGGGCTTGGGGGCTGCCCGTGCGGACAAAGCGAGCCCCTTCACGCCCGAGACGGTCACTTACCTCTGTTCGCTCACGAAGACCTTCACTGCTACCGCGGCCGTCATGCTGTCCGAGTCGGGGAAGCTCGATCTGAATGCCAAGATCAGGGACTTGATCCCTTACTTTCACGTGGCGGACCACACGGCGACGCAGGAGGCGAAGGTCATCGATCTCTTTCACCACCACACCGGCTGGGGGTCAGAGCACGGATTAGCCCCGGTGGGCGACACCGGCGAACCGCTGGACCGCGCGTTACTCCAAGCCTATTACCTGCCGCAGCTTATCCCGTTCAACCAGGCGTGGTTGTACAACAACACCAACCTCGTGTTCGCAAGCCGCGTAATCGAGGTAGCCACGGGCAAGCCATACGAGCAGGTCGTTTCCGAACTCATCCTGCAACCCCTCGGAATGACCAGCAGCCGCTTCTCCTACGGCTCCAGCGCCCCTGATGGAGACTTCGCTTGGGGCCATCCCGCCGTTTACGATGGCGACACGTCGAAACTCAAACCGCAGTTCACGCCAATCCCACGTGCAGCCAGTGGAGCCGGAGCGCTGATTTCCAACCTGGCCGACATGCTGAAATACGCCCGCTTCCAGATCGATGGCCTCGATAAGAACGGCAAAGTCCTGATGTCACGCCAGGCACTCGACTACGCCCACGCGCCGGCTGTGGACGCGCCGACAGGGGGCAAGACGGGAGTCACCTGGTTCGTGGATGACATCTCCGGCGTGCGCAACGTTCATCACATGGGCAGTTTCACCGGTTACCGGACCTGGCTGGAGTTAATCCCGGAACGGGAGTTCGCCGTTGTGGTGCTGACCAACAGCGACCGTGGCATCGAGGTCTACGAGCCGCTGGCCGAAGCCGCAATAAAACTCTTTACCGGCCTGGAGAAACGGCGCATCGCGCCGATCGATTCTGACCCGAAAGTCCTCGATCCCTATCTCGGCAGGTTCGTTGGCGTTTATCAGGACTATCTGATTAAGCGGGACGCCGGGACCTACCGCGTGGAGACGAAGTCCAAGCCCATCTACCCTGGGGCGCCCGCGTGGGCGGACCCGGCCCCCGCCACGATCGCCAACGCCGGTAACGGATGGTTCATCATCACCGATGGTCCAAAGAAGGGGCTGGTGGGGGAGTTGTTAAACGACCCAAACGGCAAGCCGAATTACCTGCGGATCGACCACAGGATCTTCATTCGAAAGACCGATTGAGGCGTCCCGTGGCTATGAGCAAGTGGCTATCTCTGGAGCGAACGACAACCAGAAAGAAAACGAAGGAGGAATGCCGATGAGCATCGGTTCTAGAACACGCCGAATGATGGCGACCCTGTTGATGTTGTCCCTGGCGCTCGCTCTCCCTGCCATGGCCGCGGACATCCCATCGGAAGTAACGCTCTTCAAGAACGTCAATATCTTCGACGGCGAAAGCGAAAAACTGCTGGAAGGCTACGATGTGCTGGTGGTCCGCAACCTGATCAAGAAGGTTGCCAAGAACATCCCGACCGAAGGCACCTACGAACTCGATGTCAAAACGGGGGGCTTGAAGAAGAAACATTTCGATGTCGGTTGTATGCAAACGTACACGGTCATAACCTACGAAGAGGGAAAGGTGGAAAAGAAGCAGGTCAAGGTAAACGTCATTGACGGCAAGGGGATGACCCTGATGCCGGGAATGTCGGATGCACATTGGCATGCTATGTACGTAAGTATGCTTAGTCTCGACGAGATGCGGACTAAGGAACTTGATTATATCTATGCTGTAGCGAATGAAGAGGCCGGAAAGACGCTGCTGCGCGGATTTACCACGGTGCGTGATGTAGGCGGCACGGTCTTCGGCCTGAAGGAGGCCATCGATACAGGGGTGATCCCCGGCCCTCGGATTCTGCCCAGTGGTACGCATATCGGCATCACCGGCGGTCACGCGGACTATACGGAGAGCTGGAACCCGCCGCGCAGTATTGATGGCTCCATGGACCGCTTCGAGCAGATCGAAGCATTCAGGCAGGTTGCAGGTGTCGACGAGATGCTCGCTGCCGTCCGCTTTAACCTGAAGCGGGGCGCCAGCCAGGTCAAGATACTGATGGGCGGCGGCATTGCCAGCACGTATGATCCGCTCGACGTCAACGAGCTTACCTTTGAGGAAGTGAAGGCTGCGGTGGACGTGGCCACCAACTGGGGGACCTACGTGACCGTCCACATCTATACGCCCGAGGGCATGAAGAAGGCCATCAAGGCCGGGGTCAAGGGGATAGAACACGGTCACCTGCTGGACGAAGAGGTGGCAAAGCAAATTGCCGAGAACGGTGTCTGGATGTGTGTTCAGCCGTTCACGCGGGACATGCCCGGCGCCGAGGAAGCACTCGGTCCGGAGAAGTTCAAGAAATTCCTCCAGGTGGCGGACGGCTTCCAAAAAACTATGGATTTCGTCAAGAAGTACAACATCAAGTTTGCTTATGGCACCGATTTTTCCTTTACACCCGATCATAACGATATTCAGGCCAACGGATTGGCCAAGTTCTCGAAGTGGTACAGCAATTACGAGCTGCTGCGGATGATCACCTCGGGGAACGCGGAATACTTTAAACTCTCCGGCGAGCGTCATCCGTACAAGCAGGGGCCGCTTGGCGTCATCAAGGAAGGGGCTTATGCAGACATCCTGTTGGTGGATGGAAACCCTCTCAAGGATGTCTCGATCCTTGGCGATAACGGCAAGAATTTTCCGCTGATCATGAAGGATGGGAAGATATACAAGAACACAATCAAATAACCATGAAGTGGAGAAGAACCACAGTGAGACAATTACACAAGCTAGTAGGTTGCATGGTCATGACATATGCTGTTTTGCTAATGGCTATGTCAGGAATGGCTGCTGCCGAGGAGTTGGGCGATACGCAGCGCCTGCTCCGGATCATCGAGGAACAGCAGCGGCGCCTCGATGAACAGGATGCCCGGATCGCCGAGCAGAGAAAAGCGCTGCAGGACCTCCGCAAAGAGGTGGAGGCGCTCCAGGGCCGTGGCGGGACGTCCGCAGAGGCGCAACCGGCGGCGGTTGCCGTTGGGACGGAAGCGCCGTCGCAGGCCCAGGGAAAGGGCAAGAGCTTTCAAACCGTCGGGGCTGCCCATCCTGAGGAATGGCCGGGATTCATCCAGGTGCCGGGAACGGATACCCAATTCAAGATCAGCGGCTTTGCTGAACTCGATCTGATCCACGACACCAACGATGTCGCTACGCCAACCGCCTTCGTGACCCAGGCGATCCGCACGCGCGGTGAAGGGAAGGATGACGGGCAGACGAGTTTCAGCGTTCAGGCCTCCCGGCTTGCGCTCGAGACGCGAACGCCCCTCCAAGGTTCTTCTGCCAGAGGTCCCCGGCGGGTTACGACCTTTATCTCCGCGGATTTTTTTAACAATCTCGGCAGCGCGACACCCGAATTCCGTCTGCGCGAGGCCTATGGCGAGGTGACCGATTTCCTGCATTCGGGGGGAGACCTTCTTCTCGGGCAGACCTGGTCGACGTACACCAACCTGTATTCGATTCCCAGCACGCTGGAATTTTGGGGACCGAATGCCATCTTCGGCGCCCGCAGCCCGATGGTGCGGTGGACTATGCCTGTAGGGAAGGGGCTGAAGCTGAAGCTGGCCGCGGAAGCCGCCAATCTTCGTAACTTTGAAGTAGACAACTCCTACCAGATAGATAGTTCTGACTCATCCGTCAGCGTCGAAAACAGACCACAATGGCCGGATGGCGTCGTTGCACTGGAGTGGGAACGTGATGCAGTGCACCTGACAGGGGGCTTTATCGCGCGGGACCTGCGGGCAAGAACGAATGGCGGCCATACTGAGTCCGCCTTTGGCTGGGCGACGACCGTGGGAGGGCGCATCGGCATGCCGGCCATACTCCAGGACGATTTCCTGCAGTTTCAGCTGACTTACGGTGAAGGGATCGGCAGCCTTTTCAACGACTTCCCTCCGGATGCGGTCTACGACGTGGCGCGAGACGACTTGAAACCGCTTAAGACGCTGGGCTGGCTTGTCGGCTATCAGCACTGGTGGAGCAAGAAATTCTATTCATTGGCAAGCTACGGCTGGCTCAAACAAGACAACAAGGATATCCAGTTGCCGACAGCGTATAAGAAGACACAGTACGCGAGCTTTAATCTGGTATGGACGCCTGACCCGCGCTGGCTGTTGGGCGGCGAGCTCGTGTATGGGTCGCGTGAAGACAAAGATGGCAAATCAGGGTCGAATGTTCGCTCAGTGATTACAAGCCGGTTCAACTTCTAAAAGAAAAGTTATGGAGATTATGCCAATGTAAGTACTGAAATAAAGAGAATCATGAAATCGACACAACTTTCTACTATAGGAAATTATTGCATCCGGCCCTATCTGAGTGGTGCGAGGATAACAACATGAAATCCTCAGTTATTAGATTCTGTAACTGGTGTGAGGAACAGGAAAATGTATGACTCCTACCGGAATCATCTTGCATCACCCTTTATGCTGTTAATAGTATTGATATCCCCCATGAGGATGACCGTGTCGCCGTCGTTCAGAAGGGTGTCGGGGGAAGGGTTGAACTCGTAGGACTCTGACTGACCCTTTCTGAGTGCCACTACGGAGCAGTCTTTCTTCGTAAGCAGGCCGGTTGCCTGAAGCTGCTTGCCCATGAACGGCGAGGTGCTGCCAATGGAAAGTTCGTCCACGCGAATGGTCTTCTCCTTCGCGCGGAGCATAACATCAAGAAAAGAAACTACCGAAGGACGGATAAGTTCTGATACCATCCGGAGACCTCCAATAAAATTGGGCATAACTACACTATCCGCACCCGCCATTCGTATCTTCTGCTCAGATTCTTCTTCCGTTGCCTGGGAAATGACCCTGAGCTTGGGATTAAGCCTTTTTGCCGTAAAAACAACAAGGAGGTTTTCAGCATCCGACTGAAGAGTTGTCACGAGACCGCAGGCGCGATCGATGCCGACAGCCTGCAATGTAGCGTTGTGCGTAGCATCACCCTGCAGGTGAAGGATATTTTGATCACAAAGATATTTTGTCTTCTCGAGATTTTTTTCTATAACGACGAATTTCTTCAGTGTCTTGCCCATCTCATCGATGATGTACTTGCCGCTCTGACCAGCCCCACATATGATGTAATGTCCGGACAGGGCATCGATATGTTTGCGCATTTTACTCCTCCTTAGTGTATCGGAAAGCTCCCCTTCAACAATAAAGGCTATGAACGTCGATATGCCATACACCAGAATACCGGTTCCCCCAAGAATCAGAAATATCGTAAAAATTCTGCCATCATGCGAGAGTGGATGTACTTCCATGAATCCCACGGAAGCAAGGGTAATGACCGTCATATAAATCGAGTCAAGGAACGGCCAGCGCTCTATGATCATGTAGCCGACGATACCGCCTGTGAAAACAACGAACAACGCAAGGCCGATGACGACCGCTTTCTTGAATAGCATGATTAAAGATACCAGAGACGCTGCCGGAAGATAAAGCAATTACCTCTCATGGCGACCCATCGAAGAGCTATGCAATATCATCTTCCTCTGTCACTCCGGATGCATCGTCTTTAGCATGGCACATGGATTCAGATCGGAGCCGTAGCTCTGAATGAATATAGGGCCGTAGGGATGATGAAAGACAGTCATAGGCATAGAGCTCTCGAAGGTCGCACGTCTTCATTTCAGAAATGAATCGGACCACATGCGTTAGGGGCGCGTGCAAATTCCTCAACAATGCATACCGTATCGGGTATCGCAGAGACCATTTCGGGTGCTGACTTATGAGACGAATACATACAGAATTGATCAGCTTCTTAGAAATGAGCGTGCAAAGCCGTGCTTCAGTGACAGCCGGACTGTCAAGACAGGCCTCAATGACCGATCTTTCGCCATGCTCCAAGAGAAAAAGAATGACATTTACACTTGCTCGCTTTGCCAGTGCGCTCTTAACGCCCGAGGGAAGGGTTGCCGCCTTTTCCGTAATCATTAACTCGACTTTTTGCCGTACTGCTATGGGAATGGTCACATTTCGGCTAAGGTCTCCGAGATCAAAAATAGGCAAGAACTTAAGCAGGCCGAAGACGATCCTTTGAGGAGTTTTCGGATTTCGGCAAAGAGCTATTTTGAGCCTTAAACTATCCTTGAACCTTATATCATTTGCAAGCAGACCAAGCACCTCAATAGGGACGTTGCGTCTCTTGGCAACGAAAATCGCCATATCGACGCTGAGATTCCTGTTGAGGATTGCGTCCTCAATTATCTGAGGATGGGAGAGGTGAAGAAATCTCCAGAGTTCATCACCCTGGGCGCTGCGGGCTTGCTGCAAAAGAGCTTCCTCGATAGACATATCGAGACATTACCGGGCATGATAAAGCCATTGGTGCATAATGGAGTTAAGAAACGACTTTGCGTACATAGATTTCTTTAGCTATCTCAGGGTCCAGAGCTACCGTTGTCTCGTCAATCTGAATAACGAATGAGGGCGTCTTCTGGATAAGCTTTATAATGCTGCCCGCAGCGATGCCGAGCGAATTGAGCCTGCTTATTCTTGAAGCGTCTGATGGCACTATAAAGGTTATCTTTCCCGCAGCGCTTACTTCGAACTCTGAAAGCCTCATCACGACCGGGACAACTTCGACCTTGAACTTCCTGCAGCATTCGCCTCTCGGTATAGGTTTCCCATGGGGGCAGTTCGGCGGATGACCGAGGAATGTGCAGACGCTCTCCGTAAGTTCTTCGCTCAGGATATGCTCCATCTTGCATGCATCGCTCACGACGGAATCATCGGGCATTTCAAAGACATCCGTAAAGAGACGTTCCGCAAGCCGTTGTCTCCGGATAAGGCCGCGGGCAGCCTTATGTCCTTTTTCGGTAAGATGTATCTCACTGCCATGAAGCGATGCCAAGCTCTCATGCAACAGGGTCTCAATTATGGCATCAGTATCGGCGTCGTCCGAGTTTGCCCTAAAATGACTGATGTCAGGATGTTGATCCTCGTTGAGCACCCAGAGAAGTTCGAGCGCTTCATCAATGCGTTCCTTGTCTGTTATTAAGGGCATGCAATAATTATATGACAGGAAAACAACTCATGACAATGGAAAAGGGAATTCTGCAGTCATTACCTGTCTGAATGATTTCCGATGGAGTGGACAGGGACCATGTTGCATGATCCTTTCCATATGTTCCCTGGTACCATATCCTTTGTGCTTCTTAAAGTCATATTGAGGGTATAAACTGTCAAAATGTATCATCATCATATCTCTGATATACTTTGCGACAATTGATGCTGCTGCAACAGAAGCGCTTTTTGCATCAGCCTTAATGACAGGAAACTGCTTAATGGGTACAAGAGGTATAGTCACCGCATCTATAATGAGAGCGTCGGGTGTCATGGTGAGATCATCAACGGCAGACTTCATGGCATTCAGGGTGGCGCGCAGAATGTTGATTCTGTCGATCTCAACATTGTCAATTATTCCTACGCCGATATCTACAGCAGAGACAAGAATCTCCCAAAACAGGAATGCACGCTCTTTTTCAGGTACTTTTTTTGAGTCCCTCAGTCTGTTGATTCTGAGCGAGCGGGGAAGGATTACGGCAGCAGCGACAACGGGGCCGGCAATCGGCCCCCTCCCAGCTTCATCAATGCCTGCAATTACCGGATATCCTTCGTATCTGAAGGAATCATCATACCGGTAAATGTCCATGCAAGAAGCTTAATGTGCAGCAAATTCTTTTTCTTTGATCTTAGCAGCCTTGCCTTTCTTCGTCCTGAGGTAGTAGAGTTTTGCTCTTCTTACTTTACCCCGTTTGATTAGTTCCACCCTATCAATGCTGGGCGAGCAGACAGGAAATACTCTTTCTACGCCAACTCCAAAGGATATTTTCCTGACGGTAAAGCTCTCACGCGTTCCTCCACCCTTTCTTCCTATGACAACACCCTGAAAAGGCTGGATCCTCTCCTTGTCCCCTTCGACAACCTTAACATAGACTTTAACCGTATCCCCCACATTGAATGTGCCGAGATCTTTCTTGAAACCTTCTTCAATGGCGCTGATTATATTCATGACAGTTCCTCCTTAATTTTATCAAAAATAGATTTCTCTTCATCCGAGAGCTTGTAGGTGCTGAGCAGTTCAGGTCTCCTCTGCAGTGTTGCCCTCAGGGACTCCCCTTTCCTCCATTTCCGTATTTCTTCATGGTTGCCTGATAGCAGAATCTTAGGTACACGCATGTTTCTGAACTCTTCAGGACGCGTGAAATGAGGATAATCAAGCAAACCCTTACTGAAGGATTCATCCTCAGATGACTGGTCATCACCCAACACTCCCGGCAATAACCTGGACACGGCATCTATTATAACCAATGCCGGCAATTCTCCGCCAGTCAATATATAATCTCCAATCGAAATTTCATCGTCAATAAGGTATTCCCGTACCCTCTCATCTATTGCTTCATATCGGCCACAAAGGAAAGCCGTTTCTCGATCATCTTCTGCAATTTCACTGGCGACATTCTGCGTAAAAACCCTCCCGCGGGGAGAAAGCATGATAATACGGCAGGATCTTCTTTCGGGCCAGATGGCTTCCACTGCCCGAAAGAACGGCTCAGGCTTCATGACCATGCCAGGCCCCCCGCCATAGGGATAATCATCGACGGTTTTGTGCGTGTCAGTTGTAAAGTCGCGAAGATTATGAACAGCAACCGAGATACGTCCTTTTTCAAGTGCCCTTTTCAATATACTGAATCCCAGATAATTCTTAACCATCTCAGGGAATATCGTCACTACGCTAAATTTTTTCTGTAGCGCAACCATCGAAAGCCTGCCTTAATCCAGAAGACCCTTCATAGGTGATAGGGTAAGTGTGCCAGAACTGAGATTGATATTCGCTATAGCATCCTCAATAGCAGGTATGAGATATTCTTTACCCATTCCCGTAACGACATATACGTCATTACTCCCTGTTTCTAATATGCCTGTAATCTTGCCGATCTCCTTGCCTTCCGGGGTGACCACCGTAAGTCCGATTATCTGGAAATAATAGAATTTATTGGGTGGTAACACTGGGAGATTACTTTCTTGAACTTCTATCACAGCCCTGCGGAAACAGGACGCTGCGTGCCTATTGTCGATCCCTACAAACGATATTAGGAGGGAATCTCGATAATTTCGTATAGACCGAATTGTGTGCATCTCACGATTTCCTGTTGGAAAAAGAATCATCACTTCTTCAAACGCTGGAATCGCGATTGACACGTCGCTCAAGGGGAATGCCACCACTTCGCCTCGTATTCCCCGCTCCTTAATAATACGCGCTATGCTGATCAGTGTGGCGAAGAACTCTCTTGTTATTCGAGAATCTCGAGAACGCAGCGTTTGCCGATTTTCGTGCCGGAAGCGCTGAGGATAGTTCTCATTGCGCGTGCCGTCTTGCCTTGCTTTCCTATAACCTTGCCGAGATCCCCTGCCGCAACACGCAACTCGTATACCGTCGTTTTTTCGCCATCTATTTCGTTTACCGAAACATCTTCGGGCCTATCGACAAGAGCTTTTGCCATTACCTCTACCAATTCTTTCACAATGCCTACCTCCACATAGATGAGAGTGATATTAGAGACCGGCTTTTTGCATTAGCTTTCTTGCGGTATCCGACGGTTGTGCTCCTTTTTCCAGCCAGAACTTTGCCCGTTCCATGTCTATCCTGATATCCGAAGGTTCTTTTAACGGATCATAGGTGCCGAGTATCTCTATAAATGGACCATTTCGCCGTGTTTTTGAGTCGGTTACAATTATCCTATAGAACGGTTTCTTGTGCGCACCAAGTCTTGTTAGCCGAATTCTTACCAAAAAACACCTCCTTATCAAAGTTATAAAGTGTAATATAAATTATTCTTGAATGTAAAGAGATCAGAAGGGGAAAGATCTTGGAAATTTTATGTTTTTTTTGCCTCTGAACATCTTGAGCATTTTTTTTAGCTCAACATATTGTTTGATGACGCGGTTGACTTCGGCAACGGTTGTTCCACTCCCGAGGGCAATTCGTTTTCTCCTGCTTCCATTCAGAATATTATAATTAGCGCGCTCCTTTATTGTCATGGAGCTGATGATTGCCTCAATCTTGACAAATTCCTTCTCGTCGACCTGCATGTTTTTTATCCTGTTCATGCCAGGTATCATGCCGAGGATGCTTTCAAGCGGCCCCATATTTCGTATCTTCTTAAGTTGATCCTTCAGATCATCAAAGGTAAATGAGTCTTCAAGTATTCTCTTCTGAAGGCTTTTTGCCTCCTTCTCGTCGAAAGATTTCTGGGCTTGTTCAATAAGGCTGAGAATATCGCCCATGCCGAGAATTCGCGACGATATGCGGTCAGGATGAAACGGCTCCAGCATATCTATCTTTTCACCGATACCAATAAACTTTATCGGTTTCTGAGTGATCTCCCTGATGGAAAGAGCAGCACCGCCCCTGGCATCGCCGTCCATTTTCGTAAGTATGATGCCGTCGACACCGATCTGCTCATTGAACTGACGAGCGATGTTCACGGCATCCTGACCGGTCATGGCATCAGCGATGAAAAGAGTCTCCTTGGGATTCAGAACATTTTTTATGTCCCTAAGTTCGGTCATAAGTGAGTCATCGATGTGCAGACGGCCGGCTGTATCAACTATCATTATATCATGTGCTCCTGTCTTCGCCTTTTTCAGGGCTTCAGAAACCACCACTCCCGGATCTTTAGTTTCCTTCATGGAAAACACAGGGATGCCGATCAGTGTTCCGAGTGTTATCAGCTGGTCAATAGCAGCGGGTCTCTGGAGATCGCATGCGACAAGAAGAGGGCGTCGTCCATCTTTCTTAAAGAGACGAGCAAGCTTGGCTGATGTTGTCGTCTTGCCTGAGCCGTGCAGGCCGACCATCATGACAACAGTAGGAGGATTGGGTGCAAGCGTAATCTTGACATGCGAACTACCAAGGAGCGAACAGAGCTCTTCATGAACAATCTTAATGATCTGCTGTCCAGGAGTGAGACTTTCGAGTACTTGCTTGCCAAGAGCTTTTTCCCTTATGCGCTCTATAAAGCTCTTTACTATCTTGAAATTAACATCAGCTTCAAGAAGAGCGAGTCTGACTTCCTTCAAGGCAGCATCTATATCTTCATCGCCGATAAGACCCTTGCCCTTGAGTTTCTTAAAAGCCGATTCGAGTTTTTCGCTGAGACTCTCAAACATTAGAGATGCTTTTCGATTTCAGCGGAAATCTTCTTGCTGTAGTCGTCAAAATACCCTCTGTAGGAGGCGATGACCGTTCCGTTCCTGCTGATCAGATAGCTGGTTGGAATACTCATTACATTGTATGTCATCGGTACCGTTTCGTCAGCAATCAGAACGGGATAGGTAATACCATAAGATGCCAAGAACTGAGCAACTTTCGCAGATGCATCAGAGTCAGAATCGATTGAAACACCAAGTACAGTAAAACCTTTTTCTTGATATTTCTTCTGAAGTTCCATCATATCAGGTATGGAAGCTTTACACGGCGGGCACCAGGTTGCCCAAAATTCGAGAAGAATGATCTTTCCTTTAAAGGATGAAAGAGCCCTACTATTGCCCTCAACATCCTTGAGCGAAAAGTCTGGTGCCATGCTGCCGACCGTAACAGAAGAATCAGCTACAGGGCTCTCACTTTTTTTTCCGCACGAGCAAATACTGAGCCCTATTACAGCTACGAGGAGAAGAAAAAATGATTTTCTCATGCCGCAACCAAATTGACGGCTCATCCATCAGCCAAGGAGGGTGTCTATCTTTGCCTTCAACTGCGGTTTCGGGACCGCTCCGACAATACGATCGGTTTCCTGACCATTCTTGAAAAATATGATTGTCGGGATCCCCATGATCTTGTATCTGCTGGCAATATCGGGATTCTCGTCCGTGTTTAATTTCATTACTTTGATTTTCCCTGCATATTCCTTTGCAAGTTCCTCAACAGTCGGCGCGATCATTCTGCACGGTCCGCACCAGACTGCCCAGAAATCAATCATGACAAGGCCATCGTGCCCTACCACCTCCTTGTCCCATGCCGCGGACGTTGCTTCAGTAATATGCTCGGACATATATATAACCTCCTCGAAAATTTCTTGATTATATTTCGTATATTCACTTTTTGTCAATGAAACAGGTATAACAAAGAGCCCTAAAACAACTCGGCATGAGACCTCTATTTCATTGACACTATGGAACGCTATCTGTTATTTTTCTACGATGAAAAAAAGTTGTGCTGTTTCTTTTCTTTTCTCGCTCATTCTTGCTGGATCATGTTATGCCTTCGATATTGCCGGTCTTCAACCTCTTGCGCCTAACGGAGTCTTTTCTACGTTCAGTACCGAAAGCCTTCCCAAGAATAAGTTCTCCGTTGAATTAGCGCTTGAACGCTCACGAGAAGCAGATTTTTACAGAGCTACTATGAGAGGCGCTTACGGAATCAGCAACAACTTGGAATTTATTGTATCAGTCCCTTACATACTTCACTTCGAAGATAGTATCGACGGATTTGAGGACGTTGCCATAGGGTTCATCCACCGTTTCTACGACGAAGGCAAGTATGGGCCTTCTCTTGCATATCTGCTTACGGCATCCATTCCTGTGGGCCGTGAAGAGCTTTCAACGGATGGAAGGGCAGGGGGAGGAATTATTCTGAGCAAAAGAATTGGCCCATTTCAGGGAAGCTTCAATCTTCTCTATATAAAGCCTGGTAGGGGAGACCTCGAGGACGAGATAACGTTTTCCTCGGGAATTGTTTTTTCCGCAACCCATAATTCCGAGATTCTCGCGGAGTTTCTGGCCAAGAAAAGCCACTTCACCAGCGAATACGACCAGCTGGAAGCAAGACTGGGATATCGGTTGAGCACAACAGATTCTTTGTTCACGACAGTTGGGGCGGGAGTTGATCTTAAGAATCGTAATCCCGAATACCGTCTGCTCCTGACGATCACTTTTTCGAACGCAAAAGGCAAGAAAAAGATAAAAAAAATCATAGAAGAGGAAGAATAGAGTCCCATGTTCGATATCGGCTTCCAGGAACTTCTCATCATCTTTGTTGTAGCGCTTCTTGTTTTTGGTCCCAAGAAACTGCCGGAATTGGCAAAAACCATGGGCAAGTGGATGGCGGAAATCAAAAAAGCCGTAAATGTAGCCAAAAGCCAAATCGAAGAGGAAATGAATGTTGATTACAAAATTCCCGATGAGGATATAATTAAAAATCTTCCCAAGGACGATGACTCTGGTGAAGAAAAAGTAACAAACGAAGACGCTGAGGAGAAAAAATAAGTGGAAGAAATGCGTATGCCTCTGACAGGACATCTTACGGAACTTCGCAAGCGCATATTTATTTCTCTTGGAGCGATTGGACTATTTTTTATTGTTTGTTTCAATTTCTCGGAGGAAATTTTTAGCATTCTTATTTTCCCGCTTAAGGCAGAGGTGAAAGTTGCTCTTGAGAGTCCCTTTTTTCGCATAACTGAAAAAAAGGCTGCATCACTCGTATTTCTTGCCCCTGCCGAGGCATTCTGGATGCACCTGAAGGTTGCATTTATCGCATCGCTGATAATCTCTCTTCCTGTCATATTTATTCAGTTCTGGAAATTCATCGCACCCGGATTGCTGCCCGAGGAAAAGAAATATTTTATACCATTTCTTTTTTCAGCTACGCTGCTCTTTACCGCAGGAGCTATATTCTGCTTTCTAGTCATTCTTCCTTTTGCCATGACGTTTCTTCTCGGCTACAAAACAGCACATTTGATGCCGATGCTATCTGTAGGGAGCTATGTCGACTTCTGTCTCAAGTTTATTCTTGCCTTCGGAGCGATTTTTGAGCTGCCGCTTATTATTATCTTCCTTACACGTTTTGGTTTTGTAACTCCAGCAACTCTCTCCAAGCACAGAAAGTATGCAGTTCTTGCTGCGTTTGTCATGGCGGCGGTACTTACCCCAACTCCTGATGCATTCAATCAAGTACTTATGGCAATCCCTATCATATTTCTGTATGAGATAGGAATTCTTTTGTCACGATTAATGCACCGAAGGGAGCTGCATGGGTAACGTTCGGGGCAAGAGCAGTAAAGCGTTAACCGTCGACGTCGCGGATGGGTATGTCGCCATTAATCCCTTATTCCTAAAGTCCTTTGATACTGAGTCGCTTAAGGACTTTTATCATCAGATCGATAAGACGCAAAAGGAGTTACGGGCCGAGAGATTCCCGACAAACGATATTCAAGCGATACGTATGCGTAATCTTAAGTTGCAGCGACTCTATTCGGCGCAGGTGGTTATTCAAAACTTTGCCAGGGAGCGCCGAATACCTCTTATTTAGATGATATTGACACACTCGGGCACCCGTGATAGGTTGTGAACATGGAAATTAATGATGATCTCAAGGCTGTTCGTGATATTGTTCAGGCAATACTGAAATCCAAGAAGATTATTCGGATGTATCCTGCTAACAATCCTATCTATGTGAAGACACTTGAGGACAGCTACACTCGCTTTAGAGATTACTTTGATTACCGCGAAGAACTCGTCTTAAAAATCAAACAAAATGAAATCATTTGGGATTCCGAGCCGGTATATGCTAACGCGGAGAAAGAGGATAATCTTGCCCTCTTTTTTTTCAAGGATGGTCTACGGGAAGTGAGCTTTAAACGAGGGCTATCCAGCGAAGAAGTGGAGGATTTTTTAAGGATTGTATCGATGGACTTTGAGCGGGAGGTTGTAGATGACGACATCGTAACGCTGCTTTGGGAACGAGATTTTCAGAATATTCAGTATATTGCAGACGATGCAATACTAGTGGACGAAGATAATTACCAGGAGCGCGCTATTCAACAGATCGAAGAACATAGCAATAACCCTGACAATATATTGAAGGCGTATCAGGACGCATTCGATGAGGAGGACACATCGAGTGATACCAGTATAGTTCCCCTAAGTGACACAGACCTTCAGCAGTTAATGCAGATGCTCGATCAAGAGAGTCATGGAAAGACAGAAAAAATTGTAGACCTGCTCTTTGAACTGCCGTATCTTTCGGAATCACGTGCAGACTTCGAAGAGCTTACGACATTTTTTATGAGTGCTGTTGAATTTATTATGCAAAGAGGCGATCTCGCCATTATGAATGGCATGCTCTTACGACTTGATGGACTTATAAGCGAGCCGCATATTGACGAAGAAATTAAGAGTTATTTCCGTCGAGTGACTGCATACGCTGGAAACAGCACCATCATACAGCTTCTTGGAGAGCTTCTTGATAGCGGACAGGAAATCGAGGATAAAGTAGTTGAGGAATATGTTAAACATCTCGATAAGAATGCGATTCAGCCACTCATGAATATCCTTGGTGAACTAGAAAGCATTCATGCCCGCAAAGTCGTCATAGACGCTCTTATATTCCTTGGTCCTAAAGACATCATGAGTCTAGCAAAAGGTCTCAATGATCAGCGATGGTTTGTCGTACGAAATATTATTTATATTTTCAGAAAAATAGCTGACAAGCGTGCCGTGGAATTTCTATTAAGAACCGTTCGTCACCCTGACATCAGAGTTCGCAAAGAAGTTATCCGAGCTCTTGGAGAATTAGGAGGAGGAGGTGTCTTTCAGACTCTCAGAGAATGTCTGGAAGATCAGGATGTGCAGATACGTTCAGCATCACTCAGGGCATTAGGTACAGTTGCGTCTGAAGCAGCAAAAAGAATAATTATGGATAAGATCGCCGATAAGCCTTTCAAAGATATCGACTTCGATGAAAAGAAGGAATTTTTTGAAGTCTTATCAAAATGGAAGGATAAGGAGATTTTTTCATTTCTCGTTGATATCTTAAAAAGGAAATCTTATTTTTTTGGCAGTGCAAAGAATGATGAGATCCGCGCATGTTCAGCCTATGCCCTTGGACTTCTCGGAAACAAAGAAGCGCTATCTGTTCTGACGAAAACAAAGGGGGACAGCAGTAAACTTGTGAGGGAATTTTCATTTACTGCAATCAAGAGGCTCGAACATGGACGGTAAGCAGGAACGAGAACTCCACAAGAATGCTAAGGAATTAATCAATCAGCTCTCCGTGGTGCTTCGCACGTCACAAATTCATGATGCAAACAACGTTGCCCTTGTTTCGTCGATCAGTCGTCTTGTAGCGATGATCAATACGCTGGTGTCACAAGAAAATATTCTCGTGCTTGAACTTCGAGGAGAGTTTTTCTACATGAATGAATATCGTATTAGGTATTCACTGGAATATCTTCTCAACTTTGATTTCATGGTGCGCGAGTTCAAAAAGCGCGAACTCGGCAGCGTCACCTTCAAAGGTCAGATACGCTCTGATGATATCAAACGGTTCATCAAGGCGTTTCTTGATGCATCATTTTCGCAAGAGCCATTTAACACAATTCAGGAAGAAATTACGCACGTCAGAAATATTGATGTCGGTATTCTGAAAAAAATCGTCGAGGATGATTCGCTGGACGTCAGGAAAATGGTAAAGAAAACGTACTTTAATGCAGTTTCTTTTACACAGGGCGTCATAAATAAAATAAAGACCGGCGAAAAGGTTAATATTAAGAAAGCAAAGCGCGTTGTTGAATCAATGGTAGATCAAATTCTTGAGCAAGAACAGCTGCTCTTGGGTATGACTGCTATAAAGGATTATGACGAGTATACCTATCATCATTCTGTAAACGTTAGCATTCTCACTATCGCACTTGGTCAGCGTCTCGGGATGAGCAGGCGTATGCTCACAGAACTTGGCATGGTTTCACTTTTCCATGACATCGGAAAGATGGATATACCTAATGAAGTGCTGAATAAACCTTCGAATTTCACTGACGATGAGTGGAACATCATAAGAAAACATCCTGTGTGGGGGCTTAAGGCTATCCTAAAACTGAAGAAGTTTGACGATCTCACTATCAAGTCGGCAATAGTTGCTTTTGAGCACCACATGAACTTCGATCTGACCGGATATCCCAAGGCTAGGAAGAAGATACATATCGATCTTTACAGTCGAATCGTGAGCGTTGCAGATCAGTATGATGCAATGACGTCAGCACGCGTTTATTCAAGGACACCCCTTTCGCCAGATAAGGCACTGAGCATCATGATGGAGCGTGCAGGTACGCAGCTGGATCCGCTGATATTTAAATTCTTTACTAATATGGTAGGCGTCTATCCGATTGGTACTCTCGTTATGCTCGATACAAGAGAACTTGGACTTGTCTGTGAAAGTAATCAGCTATTTCCAAACCGTCCACGGGTAATGATCATTGTAAATGAAGCTGGCAACAGAATTAAGGGAATGATCGTAGACCTCACAGAAAAGAATGAAAAAGATCTGCATATCAGGTCTATCCGGAAGACGCTGGATCCAACGAAATACAATATCAATCTGGCCGAATATCTGCTATAGTGTTGACATTTTTTGAGCATGTTGTTTTAATAATTGATTGGAGGTGATGAAAATATGTATGCGATAGTTGATTGGGGAGGTTTCCAGCACAAAGTTTCACCTGGTGATACAATCCGGATGCAGAAAATAGCTTCAAGTGCCGGCACCGCCGTCACATTCGAAAAAGTACTTCTTGTGTCACGTGACAATGGAATACTGATTGGCAATCCGTATGTCAAGAGTGCCTCGGTTAATGCAGAGCTTCTGGATGAAGAAAAAGGAAAAAAGATCCTCATTTTCAAGAAAAAACCTCGGAAGGGTCACAAAAAAACAAGGGGTCATCGGCAGCAATATTCGCTTGTTACTATAAAAGACATTATAGTCGGAGGATAGCATGGCACATAAAAAAGGTGTTGGAAGTTCACGAAACGGACGCGACAGTCAATCACAGCGACTCGGCATAAAGCGTTTTGGAGGCCAGTACGTTAAGGCTGGGAATATTCTGGTGAGACAAAGGGGCACGAAATTCCATCCTGGCACGAATGTGCAAAAAGGGTCTGACGATACGCTCTTTTCCCTTGTGGATGGTATTGTTGCATTCGAGAGAAAAGATAAGACAAGACTGAAGGTTAGCGTCTATCCAAGTATCCAACAGTAGTTTCTTCTTCTACAAGAAAGATCAATAGGCAGACTGCGATCTGCCTTTTTTATTTATATGCAATTCATCGATACTGCAGATGTTAGAGTCAAAGGCGGAGATGGCGGCAACGGATGCATCAGTTTCCGGAGGGAAAAGTATGTCCCAAAGGGGGGGCCTGACGGTGGCGATGGCGGACGGGGTGGGCATGTGATATTCAAGGCAACAGGGGAACTGAATACTCTCCTTGATTTTCGCTATAAGAGAGAGTATGAGGCTCAAAACGGAAGACATGGAATGGGGAAGAAGATGCACGGCAAGGATGGTGTCGATCTTATTATCCCTGTCCCCGTAGGTACGGTAATACGAGATGCGGTGAGCACTCTGCTGGCTGCCGATCTTGTTCAGGAAGGGCAGGAGTTTATCGCAGCCCGGGGCGGACGGGGAGGGCTGGGTAATCAGCATTTTGCAACACCTACACGACAAGTTCCCCGCTTCGCGCTACCAGGGCAGGAAGGTGAATGCCGACAATATATCCTCGAATTAAAACTTCTTGCCGATGTCGGTCTTGTAGGACTACCCAATGCTGGCAAGTCGACTCTGATTTCTGTCCTGTCATCAGCTCGCCCCAAGATAGCCGATTACCCTTTTACAACACTGGTACCCAGTCTCGGAGTTGTAAGAATCAACGATTTTGATAGTTTTGTCGTCGCTGATATCCCGGGACTCATAGAAGGCGCTCATCAAGGAACCGGATTGGGATTTCAGTTCCTCCGACATATTGAACGCACGCGAGTATTTCTCCACCTTGTGGATGTTTCCGATATGTCGGATGAGAACCCTGTATCGCGCTATAATATAATTACAAAAGAACTCGAGATGTACGGGAAGGATATAACATCAAAACATCATGCAGTTCTCGCTACAAAAATAGATGCTGCTTCTGACGAAAGGAGGCTTGACATGCTCAGAGAATACTGCAAAACTATCGATATTGATTTTTTTGCAATCTCTGCTGCAACAGGTTCCGGCATAAGGGAGATAGTATGGTATCTTGCTCAAATTCTTGACAGGGCACGTCATGAAACGAATCGTCATTAAAATAGGCAGCAATATCATTACCGATGCAGCCAAAGGACTCGATCTTACCACCATTAACAGCATAGCCAGCGATATCTCAGCCATTGCCACAGAAGGCAACGAGATGGTCATCGTTTCATCGGGAGCAGTAGCTGCTGGCATGAGGAAACTTGGTCTGAAAAGTCGCCCCGTCGAAATTAGACTCAAGCAGGCAGCCGCAGCAGCAGGACAAAGCAATCTCATGTGGGCCTATGAACGTTCTTTTTTCGATTTCGGGAAGAACGTGGCGCAAGTACTTCTTACCAGGGAAGATTTCGCTGATCGAAAAAGATACATCAATGCCAGGAACACTATGTTGACCTTGCTTTCATATAATATTATTCCGGTAATAAACGAAAATGATACCGTAGCGACAGATGAGATAAGGTTTGGCGATAATGATAATCTTGCTGCGCTCGTCGCCATCAGCATAGATGCAGACAAATTCTTTATCCTTTCAGACGTCGATGGCCTATATGATGATGATCCCCGAAAAAATAAGCATGCTCGGCTTATTTCCTGTGTCGAGTCAATAACTCCGGAAATTGAGCGAATAGCAGGTGCTACAGGCAGTATGGTAGGTACCGGAGGCATGTATTCTAAGGTGAAGGCTGCCCAAAAGGCAGCCCTGCACGGCATAGCCGTGTACATTATGAACGGTAAAAGACCGGGGCTGCTCTTGGCTGCTGTTCAGGGACATCATCACGGCACCCTTGTTAAACCGTTTACAGAAAAAATACCTCAGAGAAAAAAATGGATTGCTCACAGCAGCAAAGCCAAGGGATCATTAACGCTCGATGATGGTGCCGTGAGAGCACTGGTTACGGGTGGTAGGAGCCTCCTCCCGTCGGGAATTGTAGCTGTAGATGGTCCTTTCGAGATCGGTGATGCAGTATACTGTATCACATCCGATGGAAAGCGAATCGCAAAAGGACTGGTAAATTATGGTTCAGAAGACCTTCGTAAGATTCTAGGGAAAAAAACTACAGAAATAGAAGATATATTGGGATATAAGTACTCAGATGAAGCAATCCACAGGGACAATCTCGTGATCATCTGATGATCCGTTCGCGCTCCCTGCGTATCAGTTCTTTTCGTGCCTGCTCGAATAGCTCCGCGGTCTGGGGATTACGATAATCTTGATAAGTATAAGGAAGGGGATTGAAGTGATTTCCCTGATAATACAAGGCAACCTCGCCGTAGATTCCTTTACCCAGATAGATTCTGTGAGAGTAATCCTTTGCAGAAGCAAGGACCACTCGGGAACGCATCAGGTAGCCGGGGTCTATGTTTATTCTTCGCTTGCCCTGGACAGCATGCGCAGCTTCCAGATCATTAGTTTCGAGCTTGACATCTGGCAGGCAGAGAGGATCAAATTTCTCTCGAAAAAAAAGAAGTTTTCTGAATATTGGCACGCCAAGTTCGTCATCGTAATAATGGGTATGATTCCACAGGCATGCATCACTGTTAAGAAGAGTATCACCAAAGCGACTCAGTAATACCAGAGAAACAGAATCATAGACGTCACGTCGGGAGAACAAAAGAGAAATGAACAGAAGTGATGCTTCCGGCGGGTGGGGGGTACCCATTATTCAAGAAGTAATGTATTAATAAATGATCTTGCATCGGCAGAGTTCCAATCAAGTGCGCCGATAATTTTCTTTCTGAGAATACCTTTCTTATCTACAAGATAGGTTTCCGGAACGCCAGTCACCTTATAGCTACGGGAAGTAACGCCATCGTGATCGGCGTATATCGGGAATGTATACCCATTAGCATTCATGTAGTCATATGCAGACTTAGGTGTATCCTTATACAGAATGGTGATCAACGCGAACCGTCCGTCACTGAGGAGTTCTCGGTGAAGAGCCTCAATAGATGGAATTTCCTCACGGCAAGGGGGGCACCATGTCGCCCAGAAGTTCACAAAGAGCACCTTACCCTTATATTTTCCAATATTCACTTTCTGGCCGGTCACGGTATCACGCAGTTCCAATGCGGGCGCTTGCAGACCCTCTGCTACCTCAGTCCGAGAACCTCGACAGGCATACGCGAAAAAGAGTATAGCACCAACAATAAAAAGTACCCCTACCGTTGACAACCGTCTCCGGTCAAAGATAAAGGAGCGCATACTTAATTAATGCCCGAGAGCACCGGCAACTCGTCAGCAACGACAAAAACAGGGGCATTTGATTCAAGCAGCACCCGGATCTTATGAGAGCCCTTGAAATTACCCTTCAGAATTTCCTCTGAAAGTGGGTCCTCAATCTCTTTCTGTAAGGCTCTCCGCATGGGTCGTGCGCCATATGAGGGCTTATAGTATTGATCAAGAAGCCATTCCTTGACGTCCTGGGATAGTTCAACGATAAGCTCCTGGTCGATAAGCTCCTTGTTCATCTCTTCAACAAGAAGATCGATGATGCCCAGGAGGTGGTTCTTTGAAAGAGGATGAAAGACAACCATGTCATCAACACGGTTCAAAAATTCAGGGTTAAAAGTTTTGCGAAGCTCGTTCAAGACATTATCTTTGATGTTCTCATAAATTTCTCCGACTTCACTTCGCTGGAAGCCCAGAGGGGTAGCCTTCTCAATAATCCGCGCTCCTAAATTGGACGTCATGATAATGACTGCATTCCTGAAATCCACTTTTCTGCCAAAATTGTCGGTCAGAACACCCTCATCAAGGACCTGAAGAAGCAGATTAAACACATCCGGATGCGCCTTTTCTATTTCATCAAATAAGATGACGGAATATGGTTTTTTCCTGACTTTTTCTGTAAGCATTCCTCCTTCCTCATATCCCACATATCCAGGAGGAGCACCAGTAAGCTTCGAGACATTAAATCGCTCCATGTATTCAGACATGTCAATCTTTATCAATGCATTTTCATCATTAAAGAGAAATTCAGCAAGGGCTTTAGCCAGTTCCGTTTTTCCGACTCCCGTTGGACCTAAAAAAAAGAATGAGCCAATGGGCCGTTTTGAACTCTTCAGTCCCGCACGTGATCGACGGATAGCACGAGATACAGCCCGAATAGCCTCTTCCTGCGCAATAATCCTCTGATGCAGTTCATCTTCCATCCTTATCAGTTTTTCGGACTCCTTCTCCTCAATTTTAAAGATAGGAATGCCGGTCATCTTGGAAACCGTATAGGCAACATCATCTTCCGTCATGATCGGTATTTCCCGACTCAACCCTTCCTTCCAAGATTTCTGACCTTGTTCATGCATGATCCTCAGTTTTTCCTCTTCCATTCTGACAGAAGATGCCTTTTCAAGATCGTGAAGCTTAATATATAGGTTTTTTTCTTTGGCAATTCTCTGGAGGCGGAACTCTAAGTCTTTCAGCTCCGTTGGAGGAATAAGTCTCTTAAGCTTGATGCGAGAGCCAGTCTCATCGAGCACATCAATAGCCTTATCGGGCAGAAATCGGTCCTGAATATAGCGGTCTGAAAGTTTTGCAGATGCCGCGAGTGCCTCAGGAGTAATTTTTACCTTGTGATGCGACTCATAACGGGACTTCAGCCCTGTCAGTATCTCTATTGACGTATTAATATCCGGTGGCTGTACATGGATAGGCTGGAATCGCCTTTCCAAGGCTCTGTCCTTTTGTATATATTTTCGATACTCATCGGGCGTCGTTGCTCCGATACACTGAATTTCACCCCTGGAGAGAGCAGGTTTCAGCATGCTCGAAGCATCAATAGAGCCTTCCGCAGCGCCAGCACCGATGAGTGTATGAAGTTCGTCAATAAATAGGATCACATTGTCCGTCTGAATGATCTCCTTCATGACAATCTTCAGACGCTCCTCAAACTGGCCACGATACTTCGTGCCGGCAATGAGCGCTCCAAGATCAAGAGAAATGATCCGTTTACCGATAAGCGTCTCCGGGATATCTCCGGTAACGATACGTTGACATAAGCCCTCAACGATAGCGGTCTTTCCTACACCGGGTTCCCCGATAATAACAGGATTGTTCTTGATCCTTCTTCCTAAAACTTGCAACACTCTTTCAATCTCATCTTCTCTGCCGATTACGGGATCAAGTCTGTTCTCCTTGGCTAGCATGGTGAGGTCACGACCAAACTCATCAAGGGCAGGAGTACTGCTTTTTTTCTCTCGCGCTTGGACATACGACTTCATGGAGAGGTTAATAGTTAGTTGGCGTGCACCGAGGAGATTGGCGCCAAGATTTCTCAGAATCTTTCCGGCAATTCCTTCATCCTCACGGATGAGTCCGAGCAGAAGGTGCTCACTGCCGATGTAATTGTGCCCAAGAAGCCGAGCTTCTTCTACTGCCAATTCCAGGACTTTCTTTGCCCGAGGAGTGAATGGGATATCACCAAAGGTAAGCAAGTTCATCCCTGCAGGGAGATTGCGCTCAATTTCCATTCTAAGTTCTTCGATCGTGAGACCCATTTTTTTCAGAATGGCGACAGGCAATCCATCTTCTTCTCTAAGGATAGCAAGAAGCAGATGTTCCGTCCCGAGATAGTCATTTTGACGCTTTTCAGCCTCTTCCTTTGCAAATATTATTACTTTTCTGCCGCGTTCTGTGAATTTCTCGAACATTTTAACTCCTTACATAAGAGTCCATTATCTTCTATTACATATTACTGCGTTACGGCAAGAAATGTCAATAAATGCTTTTTTTGCAATGGGTTAGAGAATGATAAGAAAGGGCCTAAATGAACTGTCGCTTAAATCGTAATATCCTTCTACCTATGCGGATGAAAGACCCGAATTCAACGTCGAAGTGCA
>DKBH01000048.1 GCA_002451165.1 Nitrospiraceae bacterium UBA6905 | reverse complement strand
GCGAAAGATTCTTGACACTACCGATGACTACATGATAGCCCATTGAGAAATACGCACTTCTCTTTAAGCTCGATAGCAATAACGTAGATAAGCCTGATATAAAATCTGCAAAGGGAATACAAGCGCCCGCCTAATCTCCTTCGAACTCGGTCTGGTAATATATCTTATACCCCTTTTTGACGAGCTTTTTCGCGCCGCCGACATCGGGGAGGTTCACGATGAAGGCCATCTCGGCAACGATCCCTCCGAGTTTCTCGATAAGCGCGGCAGCAGCGAGCGCTGTCCCTCCGGTGGCGAGCAGGTCGTCGACTACCAGGACGCGCATGCCCTTGCTGATGGCGTCCTTGTGCACCTCTATCTTGTCGGTACCGTATTCCAGCTCGTATTCGTGGCTGATCTTCTCACCGGGAAGCTTGCCGGCTTTTCGCACCGGCACAAAGCCCTTGCCGAGTGTGTAAGAGAGCGCACCGCCGATGATGAAGCCCCGGGACTCGATGCCCACGATGGTGTCGAAGGCGACCTCGCCAGTGACATAGCGCTGTGTAAAGTTGTCGATCACCAGACGGAAACCAACCGGGTCCTTGATGAGGGTCGTGATGTCCCTGAACATGATCCCTTTTTTGGGATGGTCCGGTATGGTCCGTATCCGTGATTTGATCGTCATAGTCCCTCCTTTGTCAGCACCGGCTGTGCACGGTCTTCATCTTTTCTATTGTTTTCAGTAGCAGCTTCTTGACGTTCTCGGCGTTCTTCTGCATGGTAGCCAGGATCATCTCCCACGTCACCGTCTCTTCGTCATCTTTCCAGCAGTCATAATCCGTGGACATGGCGATCGTCTGGTAGCAGATACCGAGCTCCCGCGCAAGGATAACCTCAGGGACGGTCGACATGTTGATCACGTCGGCACCCAGCAGTCTGAACATATGGGATTCGGCCCTGGTCGAAAACCGGGGTCCCTCGATTGTCACGACTGTCCCGCGGCCGTGGTGGCGGAGCTTTAATTCCCGGGCGGATTTGACAAGGAGTTTCCGCAGATCGCTGCAGAACGGCTCTGCCATGGGCGTGTGAACAACCTCCTTTTTAGTGAAAAAAGTCAGATTCCGCTGTTTGGTGAAATCAATGAACTGGTCGGCAAAGACAAGGTCGCCCGGACGAATCTTTTCTCTCAGTGAGCCGACGGCAGTAGTCGCCAGTAGATGCGTGCAGCCTTCCCGCTTCAGCGCAGAGATATTTGCCCGATAATTAACGCCGGTCGGATATACCGAATGGTCCCTGCCATGGCGAGCCAAGACGATGACATCGAACGCGCCGATTATGCCTGTTGTCAGCGGTGACGAAGGGCTTCCATACGGTGTCCTGACCTTCTTCTCCTTCTTATTCTTCAACAGCTTCGGATCATCCATGCCCGATCCGCCGATTATGCCGATCTTTATCCCCGCCATAGAACCTCCTCCACGAATCGCGTTCTTCGCAAGGAAATTATAATCAGCACATGTGGGAAAAGTATATACGCCTGCAGCGAAAGACCCTATCTTCTTGTGGACTCCTACACCTCCTTTGGTTGGATCGGCGCTGTTGATAACGCACCTGTCCGTGATGATCCGGACCCGGGTTGATTTTTTTTGCTGAGTTAGATAATCTTTTTAAAAGAATGCCGAAATCGAACCTTCTCAGGAGCATTCTCCTCATGTCGATAGCGATTATTATTGCTTTTCCCCTGTATGCCTATATGTACCAGCATCCCGCGTTCACCGTACTGTTGAAGGAAAATGTTTATGGCGAGGTCAGCCGCATTGCCAAGTACCTCTCCCTGCTGCTCATTCCTGAAGAGAGCGCGTTAACGAAGAAGGCCATTAGTGATCTATTTATTCGGCAAGTAAAGGAGATCGAAAAGGACCGGCATGTGATTAAGCTGAAAATATTCCTGCCCACAGGCGAGATTCTCTATTCTTCCCGTGCTGATGAGATTGGTACGAAGAACCAGGAGGAATATTTTCAGGAGATTGTTGCACAATCGAAAGCCCGCATGCAGGAAATAGGAAAAGGTGAGCAATCTCTTGAAAAGCAGGTCATGCCGGCTGATGTTGTAGAGACCTATGTCCCCATTTTAAAGAATGACAGGGTGATCGGTATTTTCGAGGTGTACTATAATATTTCGACAGAAAATGCAAAACTCCACGCCCTGATGAATCGTTCCAGCGCCCTCATCTTTATCCTGGCCTTTGTGTTGGTCGCTGTTGCCATTGTCAGCATCTACCGGGCTGATGAATATCTGGAGCGGCGCAAAAGAGCGGAGAATGAAAAGGAACGGCTCATCGCCGAACTGCAAAGTGCACTGCAGGATATCAAGACCCTGAGGGGATTATTGCCGATCTGTGCCGCTTGTAAAAAGATCCGTGATGATAAGGGATACTGGAACCAGATAGAGTCGTATCTCCAGGAACATTCTGAGGCCGAGTTTACTCACAGCTACTGTCCGGATTGTTACAAGAAGTTGATGGAAGAGTTGGACCGTGACGTATGATGGTGTCCGGCGGGATGCGCCGGAGAGGGGAATCCGGCGGCTGACACGTGTAGAACGCTGCGGAAGAAGAGATTCTGAAAGTGCCATAAGATGGGCAATCCGTGACGAACTGGTAAGGCCCTCAGCTTTTCACAGGCATGACATTTTGGTAGAATACGAAATACGTATTACAGAAACATAATGCAAGGAGAGGTTATGCAAAAGATCATTTTGATGGTTATGGTTTCGGCATTTATCGCCTTTGGCTGCCAGAAAAAGGAAGAGCCGCAGCAGTTCCAGCCTCCTCTGGGCCAGGTTCCGCCGGGGGGGCTCGGCGCGACGGGTCAGGGCGTTGATACGACAAAGCTCCTACAGGAAGAGGTGAAGAAGGACCCGAAGAATCTGAATGCATGGATAAACCTCGGGAACGTCATGATGGACACCCATCGCTACCAGGAGGCGATTGACGCCTACACCAAGGCACTCGAGCTCGACCCCAAGAATGTGAACGTGAGGGTCGATATGGGAACCTGCTACCGGAATGTGAACAAACCCGATATCGCGATTAGGGAATATAAGAAGGCTATCGAGATCGATCCGGCGCATATCAACGCGCATAAGAATATGGCGGTGGTACTGGCCTATGACCTTCGCGACAGCAAACAGGCTGTGAAGGAATTTGAAAAGGTCCTTGAACTCGCGCCGAACGCGCAGGATGCCGATGCGGTAAAAGCCGAGATCCAGAAACTGAAAGCTGCCGCCAAATAAGCATAAACCGGCGAAAGCATGCAGCCATGATGAGGGTGCCACGGGGAGGGCGTCGCTGATGACCGCTCTCCCCGCTGCCCTGCGGTCAGGTTTTTCCCCCTTTGATCCATGCTGAAAAAGCTTACCACTGTTCCTGCGAAGCCCGGCGTTTATCTGTTTAAGAACGACCGGGGGGCCATCCTTTATGTGGGTAAGGCAAAACTGCTGAAGAACCGCATCCGAAGTTATTTTCAGCGGTCATCGGGAATCGATGAGCGCAAGGCCGCCATGATGGCGAGCGTTACGGATTTTGAGTTTACGGTGACCGGCAATGAGCTCGAAGCGCTCATTCTCGAGGCAAGCCTCATAAAGCAGTATAAGCCCCGCTTTAATATCCTGCTCCGGGACGACAAGAGCTATCCCTATCTAAAACTCACCATCAACGAGCGCTGGCCCCGCCTTGAGGTCGTACGGAGAATACAGAAGGACGGAGCACGGTATTTCGGCCCCTATGTCCCTGCAGGGGCAATGTGGGAAATCCTGGCCTTGATCAGAAACCATTACCGAGTCCCGAGTTGCCGCTATTCCCTGGAGAAACGGATGCGGCCGTGCATGCAGTTCCAGATCAAGAAGTGCATCGGCCCCTGCTCGGGGGAAGTGGACCGTAGAGCATATCTTCAGATGATACGGGAAGTGGAACTGCTTCTTGAGGGGAAAAACAGGAAACTGATCGCTTCGCTCGAAAAAAAGATGACGGATCTTTCCAACGACCTGCGCTACGAAGAGGCTGCGCTTGTCCGGGACAGAATTCGCGCCCTGCATGCCGTGTCAGCGTCCCAGAAGATGGTTTCGCCGGAGCTGGGGGATGCCGACATCATAGGGTTGTTCCGGCAGGATGACGCCGCGGTCTTCAAGCTTCTGTTCATCAGGAACGGGACGGTGATAGGGGCACGGGATTTTGTTTTTGAGAAGACGGCCGGTGAGACAGATGCATATCTGTTCCGGAATTTTATGGAGCAGTTCTATGCACAGGAGATACTTGCTGCTCCGGCGATCTATTGCTCGTCGCTGCCGGAGGATGCAGCGGTACTATCAGCGTGGCTGAGCGGAAAGCGGGGTGCGAACGTCAGGATCAGCAAACCCGTGCGCGGTATCAAGAAAAATCTGGTGAATATGGCAGTGGAGAATGCCGAGGTGGTCTTGAGAAGCACACAGGTAGCTGCCCTCCCGAACGTGTCAGAAGAGATCGCAAGCCTGCTCGGTATGAGCAGGGCTCCGGAGAGCATAGGAGCATTCGATATATCGAATATTGCGGGGACGGCGGCTGTCGGTGCCTTTGTCTGCTGGGAACGAGGTTCGTTCAATAAATCCCGGTATCGCCATATCAGGATGGATGCGATCAAGGGCCCTGATGATTACGCTATGATGCAGGAAATGGTTAGAAGGACCATAGAGAGTATCAGGAGCAGGGAACAGGGTGAGGATAAAGTCTCGCTGCCGGACCTCATCATTATCGACGGAGGTAGGGAGCATCTGGAGACGGTGCAGAAGGTCCTGAGGGAGCAGCATATGGCAGATATCACGGCGATCGGTCTTGCGAAGGACCCTGACAGGGTCTTTCGGGAGGGACGCGCCGAGCCGATAATGCTCGATGACGGCAGGACATCATCTCTGCTCCTCAGGAAGATCCGCGACGAGGTACACCGTTTTGCCATCCGGTATCACCGTACCCTGAGGGCGAAAAAGGCCTTTGATTCGGCGCTCGGCAGTATCTACGGTCTCGGCAGGAAAAGAAGATTTGCATTGCTCGAGCGTTTTGGTAGTATAGAGGCAATAAAAGCAGCTTCGATAGAAGAACTCTCGGCAGTAAGAGGATTTACCAAGAAGATGGCAGAGGAGGTTATAACAGCAGTGAATAAAAAGCAGGATGATCGGGAGCGCACCGCATGAGCATCTATATTTCAGGTTCGCTGGCGTACGACCGGATCATGGATTTCCCGGGTTCTTTTTCCGACTATATACTCCCCGACAAGATCCATGTCCTCAATGTCTGTTTTAATGTTACGAGCCTGACCGAAAAATTCGGCGGCACGGCAGGCAATATTGCCTACTCACTCGGTCTGCTCGGGGAGCGACCGGTCATTATAGCTGCGATCGGCAAGGATTATACCCCGTACTTTGCATGGCTCGAGCAGAATGGCCTTGCAGTGGAAGGGATCGAGATCGTCCCGGATGAATTCACTGCAGGCGCCTATATCACGACGGATAAGTCCGACAACCAGATCACGGGGTTTAATCCCGGCGCTATGAAGAGGGCGACCCGTTATGATCTGAGCGTCGCCGGTCCGGCTGATACGATCATGCTGATAGCACCGGGGAACCTTGAGGACATGATGGGATATGCGGCGCAGTGCAGGGAGAGGGGGATACCCTTTATCTGCGATCCCGGCCAGTCGTTGACGCTCTGGACGGGTGCGCAGCTCAGGGACTGGCTTAGAGGCTCCCTCCTGCTGATCACCAATGACTACGAGCTTGAGGTCGTCATGAAGATGACCGGTCTGAGCCGCTCACGCCTTCTGGCATTGACCGATACGATCATAACGACGCTCGGGGACAAGGGATCGCGTATCAGCAGGGATGGAAAGGATACCCCCATACCCGCAGTCAAGGTTTCAGAGGTCCGGGACCCGACGGGCGCGGGTGATGCCTATCGGGCAGGGCTGCTCAGGGGACTGTCCCTGAAGCTTGACATCGCAACGGCTGCGAAGATGGGCGCGGTAGCCGCCGCCTATGCGGTAGAGAAATACGGCACACAGGAGCACCGCTTCACTGCCGAAGGATTTCAGCTGCGTTTTCAGGAGAACTTCGGGGAATAGCAGGAAGGCGGCCCCATAGCCGGAATAAGCAGGTTTACAGGCGGGGAGGTCATGACAGATGTCTATCTGAAGACCGGCTATCTGCCTGAGGGACTCTTTCCAATCGTACACATGAGCTATGATCAATGAAGAAGCGATAAAGTCCTACATTCTCAGAGAGTACCCGAGCGCCCGGCATGTGGATATCAGGAAACTCGGTTCGGGTGTACAGGGGTCAGGGTTTCTCGTCGAGATGCAGACGGTTGAGGGGCTGCAGACCTATGTGATCAAATCCCTGCTGCCCGAAGGATTCGGTCATGATTATCCTGCGGACCGTGCAGCGGTCTTCCTTCTGGACCTCGATGAATACGCAAAACTCCCTAACCACGTGAGGGCTGTCGATGTGCTTGCGGAGATGGTCGATGGGACGGTGAAGTCCATAGGCGGCGGAAAAGAATACTACCTCATGATGGAGAAGGTCGACGGAAGGGATTATTTCCACGACCTGAAAGGGTTTGCCGCCAAAAAGGTCCTCGAAGAAGGCGATAAGGCAAAGATAGGGGCTCTGGCAGCCTATCTTGCCCAGATACACGCGGTGAAAAAGTCTTCAAAGACGCTGTACTGGAGAAAACTGAGGGATACTGTGGGCCACGGTGAATGCCTTATGGGCGTTCTTGATATGTACCCGGAAGGTACGCTGCCCTACGAGGAAATGGCCGGTATTGTCAAGGATGCTGTTGATTGGATATATCGGCTCAAGCCAAAGTTCGAGCGGCTCTCCCAGATTCACGGTGACTTTCACCCCGGCAATATATGGTTTAAAGAGGTTAACGGCAGCGGGCAAAAGGCAAAGGGAGCAACAGACGCTGTAGATTTTGTCTTATTGGACCGGAGCAGGGGACCCTGGGGAGAGCCTGCCGACGACATCACGGCCCTTGCAATCAACTATATCTTCTTTTCGATCATGAACCACGGCGAGGTACGCGGGCCCTATCTTGAAGGCCTGAAACGTTTCTTCAACGATTATATCATTGCCGCAGGTGACAACGAGATTACAAGGGTAGTGGCCCCTTTCTTTGCGTTCCGGGCGGTTGTTGTTGCCAATCCTGTCTTTTATCCTGAACTGGGCGATGATGGACGCCGACGGATATTCCGGTTTGCAGAAAATGTTTTGTCCTCAGACAGGTTTGAGGTGGACGGTGTCAATGCATACCTCTCATAGCATCGCCGCATCGTTCTGGCACGGCCTGCTGTCGAAATTATGCCCTCGTCAGGATCTGCCGCTGAAAAGGCATTTAGGGAAAAATACGGGAGAATACGCTGCATTGACGAGCTATCGGGTAGCCGGGATGCGGATATAGGTCTGCCAGACCGAGAGCAGTTCGGCCGTGGCCTTCAGATCTCCCGCACAGTAGCGCGCAATATCAAGATATTTCCCTGCCATGAAAAGGTCCTTCACTTCATATCCGGTAATGCCCTCACTCTTCGGACTTTTTATCCCGAATGTCCTACACCACATGTCGAGGCTGAACTTCCTGCGGGTTGCGCCATAAAAGGACAGTTGGTCGAAAAGGTCTATGTGCGTTTCACCATAGCGGTTCGGCATAAGGTCCCGCAGGGGTCTGATCTTGTGCACAGCCGATCGAATCAGGATAAAGGGGCAGTCAAAACCCCGGCCATTGAATGTTATGAACTGTTTGTATCCTCGAACCACGTCCCAGAACTTCCGGATGATCTCCTCTTCAGTTCCGGTCTCATACTGCATATCGTCTTCGGTAAAGGGTAGGAGGGGGTCTGCGTTATTCTGAAAGAAGATGAAGCCTTTGTTCTTATCCGGGTCATACATGCCTATGACGATGATCTCTGCTGTCAGCGGGTAGAACGAAAGACTCTCGCGCACCTCCTTCTTATCTTCGTCGGTTTCGGCCCATCTCAGGAGGTACTCCTGCACGGCAGGTTCAAGATGATCGAAGTTTTTTCCTGCGGTCTCTATATCAAAAATGATCCGTAACATGCGTCAGTGTTTGGTGGCGGCAATCAGTGTCGGAGAGATCGACTTTCCTGTTCTTCCTGACACTGATCACCCGTGACTGATGACGGTCGTTATGATGCCTTGGGTATTTCCTTGAAGACGTTCCAGGTCTTGAGAATATCCACAGCACGCTGCAGCTGAATGTCGTCTTTCTCGTCCACCTCCATAGGCGCCGTTTCCTTCTCTTCTTCCTTCATTTCAGACTGTTCGTTCCTCAGATGGCGCTCAAGGTCTTTTTCCCTGACGACAGGATGCTCTTTTTCACCATTCTTGGCCTCGAGCTTGACCACGATATCCGGCGTGATACCGGTACCCTGAATAGAACGTCCTTTAGGGGTATAGTATTTTGCCGTGGTGAGCCTGAGCCCCGAGCCGTCGCTGAGTGGAATCACGGTCTGGACCGATCCCTTGCCGAACGTTATCGCACCGAGGATAACGGCCCTGTTCCAGTCCTTGAGCGCACCAGCCACTATTTCTGAGGCGCTGGCGCTGCCCTGGTTCACCAGAACAATCATCGGAAGGGTAAAATAGTCGCCGTTGTTCGTAAAGAACTCCTGTTTTTCTCCGCTGCGTGTCTTCGTATAGACAACGAGCTTCCCTTTTGGCAGGAACTGGCTCGTGACATCTATGGCGCTGTTCAGCAGACCGCCCGGATCGTTCCTCAGGTCCAAAATGAGAGACGAGATCTTTTCATCCTTCAGTTTTGCGATGGCGGCGGACAGGTCAGCAGAAGACTGCTCCTGGAACTGGGTAAGCTTTATGTAGCCGATGCCCTCTTCGAGGATCTTTGATTTTACGCTCTTGATCTTGATAATCTCGCGGATGAGTTTGAAGTCTTTCAGGTCCTTCCAGCCCTCCCGCATGATGCTGATCGTAACAGATGTCTTCGGCGTGCCCCTCATTTTCGCTACCGCGTCCTGCAGGGTCATGTTATGGGTGGAAACGCCGTCAATCTTTATGATTTTGTCAGCAGCCTTAACGCCGGCCCGCGCGGCAGGTGTATCGTCAATAGGAGCGATGACCGTGAGCACATTATCTTTCATGCCGATCTGGATGCCAATGCCGCCGAACTCACCTTTGGTCTCGACCTGCATCTCCTTGTACCCCTCGGCGGTCATAAACGAAGAGTGGGGATCGAGCGAGTTGAGCATTCCCTTGATCGCACCGTAGATAAGGTCCTTTGAATTGACCTCCTCCACATAATGTCTCTTTACCATGGACAGGACTTCCGTAAACGTCCTGAGGTCCTCGTATCCTTCTCCTTCGGCGCTCACGCTCGAGACCGAAAGCCTCCCGATCAGCACCCCGCTGGTTGCCACCGTGAGAATGAGAATAAATACGATTACCGTCTGCTTCTTTACCTTCAGCATGAAACTATAACCTCCTGCACTATCGCTTCTTTTTCCTTAACCATTGCGTCGGGTCAAGTGGTTTGCCTTTGTATCTGATCTCAAAGTAAATTCCCGGGGCATTAATAACGCCCAAGGTTCCTACTTTTCCTATCACCTGATTCTCTCTTATTATATCGCCAACCTTCGAAAAAAGCTCGGAAAGGTTGCCATACAGCGTATGGTAGCCGCCTCCATGGTTAATAATGATAAGCTGGCCGAACCCCTTGAACCATTCCGCAAAGATCACTTTGCCCCCATATACAGACCGTGCATCGGCAGCCACATCGGTCTGTATATGGATGCCGTTCCTGAAGACCGGCGTGTCGAACCGGGGGTCTTTTTGTGACCCGTAGGGGATTGCTAGCCTGCCTTCAGAAGGCCAAATGAGCCTTCCCTTAAGCTGGGTAAAGCCTTTCCCTGCGTAATCATCGGTCTGCGCCGACTCCCTGATGATTTCAAGCAGCCTGCGCGAAGCTTCACTCAGTTCGGAAACCATGCGCTGCCGTGTGACTTTCTCTTTTCGGACAGCATCCAGGATGTCATCTTTTTCCTTCTTTACCTCGACCAGTTTGTTCTCCTCAGCTCTGACCTTTTGTTCCCTTACTTTCAGCTCAGACCGGAGGCGTTCCAGCTTTTTTTTCTCCTCTTCCTGTTTCCGGAGATTCTCTTCGTACTCCTTCATGATATCGTGTTCATAGCGGGCCAAATGTTCGAGATATTTCCATATGCGCATGAGCTGGGAAACGTTTTCAGCGCTCAGGATCTGAACGAGGGTATCGCCGCCGTATCCGAGGCGGTTCATGCTCCTGAGTTTTCTCCTGATCCAGTTCCGCTGCCGGTCGATAGTGTTTTTGGTCTGCGTGATGTTCCTGGTGGACTGTTCAATAGCAGCTTCGGTCTGCAGCAGTCTCGTGCGCGACTTCCTCAGGTCCTCCTCGACCCTCGTGAGCTTCATATTGACGTTGTCAAGTTCATTCAAGACAGAACGCTCGCGCGCATGTGCAGCTCCCAATTTTTTCTTCTCCTCGGCAAGTCGTCCCTGGAGTTTCTTATATTCCTGTTCCGGTGAAGTGGAGGCTGCTGCGGAGAGGGAAGGGCAGAGAAGGGCGACGATCAGTACGGCAGCAAGGTACATCAGAACTTGAGTCTTCCCAGAGCGATCACGGCTCCCGAGATACCAAGGAACATCCCGATCAGGGGAAGGGACAGAAAAAAATCCGCAGGAAAGAGCATCGTCCTGAAGACCGGCACTTCAGCCGCCATTCTGAATATCACAAAATGCTGCAGAACATACAGGGCCGCAAGGCTCACCATACCTCCGGATGCGCCTATCACTGCCCCCTCTATGAGAAACGGCGCCCGGATAAAACTTTTGGTGGCGCCGAGAAGCTTGAAGGTCTCGATCTCATCGTTTCTGCGGTAAAAGAGGATCTTTACGGTGCTGTAACAGACAAAGACGACGCCGATGGAGAGCAGGGAGGCGAGGATTATGCCGACGATGCGGACCCCCTTCCTGATATCATGCAGCGTGGAGAGAAATTTCTCCCCATAATCCACTTCACTAACCCCCTTTATTTTTTTTGCCGTCTCGGCGAGCTTCCGTACCGGTTCAGAGCTCATGGCATCCTTGCGGAGCTTCACCTCGATAGAGTCAGGGAGCGGGTTGTCATCGATCCCTTCCAGAACATACTGGGAGTTTTTGAGCGTGGCCTTCAATTCTCTGAATGCTTCCTCTTTGGATATATAGGTTGCCGCGGCAACTTCACGACGTGATCTGACCGACGCCATCACTTCATCTATGTTATCCCGAGTGAGGTTGTCCTCAAGGTACAGGACAAGAGAGAACTTCTCAGGAAGGTTTCGCGTCGCGGCCTCGACGTTGTAGAAAATAAGATAGCTGAGGCTGAAGATGAAGAGACCTGAGAAAATCGTGAGCATGGACAGAAGGTTGATCCACTTGTCCTTTTTAAGGCTCTGGAGCGCGAGTTTGACTGCATAGGGAGCGGCCATCAGCAGACCTCTTCGCCCACCAGGGCCCCGCCATGAAGCCGGAAGATCCGTTTTCCCGAATTGCGGTACAGATCGCGGTTATGCGTAGCGACAAGGATTGTGGTTCCTTTTGCATGGATATCCTTGAACGTCCGCATGACGCCCTCTGCCGTTTCAGAATCAAGGTTCCCGGTGGGTTCATCAGCAAGCAGGACCGTGGGTTCTGCAACAATGGCCCTTGCTATGACGACGCGCTGCTGTTCTCCTCCCGAAAGCCTTCGGGGGTAACTGTCTGCCTTGTGCCGGAGATTGACGGTCTTGAGGGCATCGGCTACCCGCGATTTAATCTCCCGCTCCCCCACACCCCGGATCCGCAGGGCAAGGGAGACGTTCTCGAAGACATTTCTGTTGTCAAGGAGGCGAAAATCCTGAAAGACGACGCCAATGTTGCGGCGTATAAACGGGATACTCGCTTCGCGCAGCGTTGTGGTATCCCACCCTGCAATGGTGATGCTGCCATGATCAGGCATCTCCGCAACGTAGATGAGCTTGAGCAGGGTTGTCTTGCCAGAGCCGCTCGGTCCGGTCAGAAATACCATCTCACCCCTTTCGACGGAGAAGGTGAGATCATGCAGTGCGGTCAGGTTTTCGTATTCCTTGGAGACGTTCTGGAAGTGGATCATCGGGCCTGCAGGTTCCATTATCTGCCTTCTTGCCTGAGGATATAGTCAAGGAGGATGTCGTCGAGGCTCCGGGATATCTGGGCCATTCCATTCTGAGGCGGAGCCGGTCCCGGATCGGGTTCCGCTGCAGGCGAGGGGGTCAGTACCGGTGCTGTTTCAGGCTCCCTGATCGCAGCCTCATCAGCAGGCAGCTGAGCAGACGGAGGATTTTGCCGCGCCACCGTATGTTTGCCGTGGATCAGTTCCTTGATCATCGTCTTATGCTGAGCTTTCATGAGTTCCCTGACCCTCTCCTCGAAGTCGGGAGCATCAGCAATATCTGCATAGCTCGTTTTTTTTCTGGCAAGGATCGTGCCTTTGTCATACAGCAGGGTTATAACATGCGGATTCCTGACCCCGCTGTCTTCCGTCTGTACGTGATATACCGTGCCCTTGTAGGATATATTGGTGTTATAACCGACGAGCATACCTGCCTATTATAATAGAAACAGGGAGCGTGAAGATATATATTAGGGGATACCCGCTAAAGCGGAACAACAGGGAAGTTCTTTCCGGACACCTCGAAGATCCCTTTCACTGAGACCTCCCGCGGCATTATCTCAAGATGTCGGCCCAGATCTTCAGTGCGGTCACGGAGATGATGAGGGCAAGCAGCCAGCGAAGGTACAGGGTCTTGGTCCGTTTGCTTACCCATGCGCCTGCCTTCGCAACCGGAACGGCGCCGAGAAGGAGGGCGCCGGCCATGGCAAAGGGGACCTGACCGGTCGCAACCTTGCCGATCGTGCCCGCTGTTGCAGAAAAGAGCCCGATGGCAAGTGTTGAGCCGAGTGCAACGCGCAGGGGGATCTTCAGCACATACAGCATAAGCGGTATGGTGATAAATGCCCCGCCCTGACCCACGAGACCGATCAGAAATCCGACCGTCACTCCCATGACAACAGTAGCAGACCGCTGGAAGCTCACCATGTCTTCTGTGTGGTCATCCCTGCCATAGTTCCGCGGGAGGAACATCAGCGCTGCAGCGGTCAGTGCGAGGGCCCCGAAGATGAAGAGCAGGACCTTGTCCGGCACTGCCCGCGAGATGAACGAACCGGCAAGAGATGAAAGGAAGAGAGAAAACCCGAGCGTCAGGACCAGTGATTTATTGACCAGCCGCTGTTTCTTATAAAAGAGCATTGCGGAGAGGGATGCAAAGAACCCCTGCACCATGGTGAGGCCGGTGATATTCTTTACACCGATCGGATCGAAACCGAACACCGGCGGCACATAATGCAGGAGGGGGAACATAAGGATACCCCCGCCGATGCCCAGAAGGCCGGAGAAAAAACCGACCACAGCCCCGGCAAGTGCCAGGAACAGAAAAAATTCCAGGGTCATTTACCGTTCTACGACAATGCGCACAGAGCTTTTTGCGTCTTCTTCCGCCACATCGCCGATGTACGCCGCGAGAATGCCCTCCTTCTGAAGCGCTGAGATGAGCGCCGTCTTTTTTTCGGCCGGCACAAAAATAAGGAGGCCTCCGGAGGTCTGTGCATCATTGATCAAAATTTTTTCCGTTTCCGAGACCGATTCGTGATACCTGACATGCCGCGTGTAGTTGCGGACATTAGCTATCGTTCCTCCGGGTACTTTGTTCATTCCAACAAGCCGTATGGCCTCTTCAAAGAAGGGTATCGCGCCTGCACGGACATGAGCCATGCACCTACTGGCGGAGAGCACTTCATAGAGATGTCCGATGAGACCAAAGCCCGTTATATCCGTGGCGGTGCTGACGCCTATGTCAAGCATGACCTCGCTCGCCCTTTTATTCAGCGCCGCCATGGACAGCGTGAACTCTTCGATGACCGATTCACGGCAAAGGCCTGCCTTTACGCCGGTAGATATGATGCCGGTGCCTATCTTCTTGGTCAGCAGCATGACATCGCCCGGACGGGCCTTGGTGTTGTCAAGTATTTTTTCAGGATGGATGAGGCCCATGACCGTATAGCCAAACTTGGGCTCCTTATCCCGTATGGTATGACCGCCGATGACGGCTACCCCTGCCTCCGTCATCTTGTCCGTGCCGCCCTGCATTACCCGGTGAAGTGACGGGAAAAACTCGGGCTGACTCGGGAACATGGCGATGTTCAGGGAGACAACAGCCCTTCCTCCCATTGCCCAGACATCGGAAAGGGAGTTTGCAGCGGAGATGGCGCCGAACCAGTAAGGATCGTCCACGATGGGGGTGAAAAAGTCAGTTGTCAGTACAACAGCGATTTCACTGTTAATCCGATATACACCCGCGTCATCCGCGTTGTTCGAACCGACAAGAACATTTTTGTCCGTGATTGCTGGCAGCTGACCCAGAACCTGGGCCAGGTCCGAAGGACTGAATTTCGCTGCTCAGCCTGCGCAGCTTGCGAGTTCCGTAAGTCTCATGCTCATATGCACCTCCCGGGAAGTATTGTTAGTATACAAGGTCTTACTATAGAGTATTGCCGCCTTCCCTACCGCGGGTCTCTCCCCCGTTGATTTATTGCATACGCGCCCGCGTTTCCGACAAAGGGCAGGACCAACATCCACGGGAGCGTTAGCCGTGCTGCGTCCCTGAATTGCGACAGTCCGATTGCCATTCCCTCATGTCCTGCTGCAGGCTGCGCTCGGTATGTACCGAAGAGACGGTCCCACCAGGGAAAATTGAATCCGAAATTGCTGTTCGTCTCGCGGATTGTCACGGAATGATGCACCCGGTGCATATCCGGCGTAACCACAAAGAGACGGATGACCGTGTCGAGGCCGTAGGGAAGCAGGATATTGCCGTGATTAAACAGAGACGTAGCATTTAAAACCACTTCAAAGATAATGACCGAGACCGCCTGAGGACCGATCGCCGCGACTGCTGCCATCTTGACACCCATGCTCAGAATGATCTCAACGGGGTGAAATCGGAGCCCCGTAGAAACGTCTACATCAAGGTCCGCATGGTGCACCATATGCAGACGCCAGAAGACCGGCACCGTATGGAACAGAATGTGCTGAAGGTAAATGACAAGGTCCAGCGCTATCACGCCGATGACGATAGCGCACCAAAAGGGGGCACGGTAATGGTTCAATATACCCCAGCTGTTTCTTCCGGCCATGAACGCAAGGTCGACCGCCAGAACCGGGAAAAGAGCGCGCAGGGCAACCGTGTTAAGGATGGCAATTCCCATGTTGCCACACCACCGCACGGCTTTCGATGTGGTCAGATCTCTGCGCGGGGACAAGAACTCCCAGAGGGCCAGCGGGGTGAGGATCCCGATAAAGAAAACCAGCCGAATTGTGCTCTCATTCATCATGCCGCAGTCCTGCAGGAGGTGAGTGCATTCCCTGAAAACCGGGGGCTTTTGTCGAGGTAGAATTCATAACCGATCCACATGTACACATGCCCGTTCCTGCTCATCTGCCATAAGCGGCTCCACTTCTCGTTGTCGCCGAAGATGTTTGCGCCGATACCAGCCTTTTCGATATCGTTCACTCTGCAGGATGTCAGGTTCTTCATCACGCCGCCGCAACTGCGGAGCCGAGTTGTTCGAGCACGATTTCAAGTTCTTCCCAGGAGGTGGATCTGCCGAGACTGAACCTGATTGCTCCCATCCCCTCATTTTGAAGTACTCCCATGGCAGCAAGAACAGGAGAGAGCGATACGGAACCAGCATGGCATGCAGCTCCTGTTGATGCGGCGACATCCGGCATCTTTGCCAAGATCTCTGCGCCGGTCCTACCGACAAAATTGACGCTGAGCGTATTCGGGAGACGCTCTGTCATATGACCATTGAGCGTAACCGCTTGTCCAAAGGCATCCCGCAGTCCATCCCAGAATCTATCCCGCAGCATTTGCACCTGAGGCATGCCGGTCCAGCTTCGTGCAAGACTGCATGCCGTGCCAAGGGCCACGGCCAAAAGGACATTTTCGGTCCCGGCTCTCCTCCCCCGCTCATGTCCAGCTCCATGCACGAGCGGCTCGATTACTGAACCTTTTCTGACATACAGTGCTCCGATGCCTTTTGGCGCATACAGTTTATGCCCGGCGGCGGAGAGGAGATCTACGCCGAGCTCGTCTACCGAGCAGGAGATCTTGCCGACGCTCTGGGCCGCATCGCTGTGGAACAGTACCCCGGCTTCGCGGGCTATTGCAGAAATCTCCGCGATAGGTTGGATAGTTCCCACTTCATTGTTGGCGTGCATGACTGTGATGAGGATAGACTGGGACGTGATCGCACGACGCACACGTTCAGGATCTACTCTCCCGAAGCGGTCAACAGGGAGAATAGTGATCTGCGCCCCGAGTTTTTCAAGGAAATGGCAGGGATTAAGGATTGCCGGGTGCTCCACGGAAGTCGTAATAATATGGTTTCCTTTTCCCTGACGTGCAAAAAAGACACCCTTGATCGCATGGTTGTTCGCTTCGGTCCCCCCGCTGGTGAAAACAATTTCTGCAGGGTCACAGCCGAGGAGGGCAGCGACCTGTCTGCGCGCCCCTGCCACAGCTTCCTTTGCAGGGATGCCGGCCCAGTGATTACTGGAAGGATTGCCATAGTGCTCAGTTAAGAAAGGCTGCATGGCCTCAACTACTTCCGGGGCTACCGGAGTAGTGGCGTTGTGGTCAAGATAGATCCTGCGGCTCATAGGCGCTGGCATATAAGAGATGCGCTTTTCGCTGTCTTCTTCATGATGTTTTTATCGCATATTACGGCAGACTGCTCATGCCGGTTTTCATCTTCCGGAGAAAGTATTTTTCGAAGCCGACCTTCATCCATTTTGCCTATATCCCCTTCTTTAAGGGCAAAATTGGCATATCTGCATGCATTCCCTACAGTTTCAGGATCGTTGAAATATATTGTTGAAATATATTAATGTCTTCTGTCGCCCGGATATGTGCCCTTCTTTGAGACCGGACAACAGGCCGGTGCAGGCAGTTCCTTGATATAGTCTTTTTTCACGATTTCGAGGAGGTCGGGGACGATCGGGTCTTTCAGAAAATAGCATCTGAGCCGACCGTCCATGAAGTAGTCGATGAGGCCTTGCCTCCGGAGAAGCGAGAGGTGCTGTGATAGATTGGGCTGGCTTATCTCGAGAAAATCCTCGAAGTCGCTCACGCATTTGACGCCTTTTAGAAGTTCTTCAAGAATCTGTATCCTGACGGGATGGGCTATTGTCTTCAGGACCTCAACCTGCTGCAGCACGGGACGCATTGTCCTATCTCTTTTCCTCGTACATAATGTATGCAAACATTAGCATGCTTGCATATAAAGGCCAAATAAAAAATCAGCCCTGCGTAACAATATCGATAAGCTTCGACTTTTCCTGCATCTGCTCGGTAAGGACTTCCCGCATAAGGATGCAGGCCTGGATGACCTTTGCATTGGAAACGGAATAGAAGATATTGACACCTTCCCTGCGGGTTCTGAGGATGCCCTTGTGCCGCATGACCGCGAGGTGCTGGGAAACATTTGCCTTCGGTACGCCGAGTATCTCGACAAGCTCGGTAACCGTCTTTTCACCTTCTTTCAATGCATTCAGGATCTCAAGCCTCTTGGGGCTTGCGAGTGTCTTGCAAACTTCTGACTGAAGTTCGAAAAGTGTCTTGTTTTGTTTCATACATGCATATTCTATTGACTATGATATCAAAAGGTCAAGGGAAACTTTCAGGTAAGTTCCTTTACTCAAAGAAATATTTTGTGATAGACTGTAAAACCTCATCGTATTTTCTCATTATGACAACTACAAAAGGATATGCAATTGGCGTTGACCTCGGCGGTACGAACCTTCGGGTTGCTCTCGTCTCCCGCGAAGGTGAGATCGTCAGAAAGATCAAGATGCCTTCGACGGAACAGGTCTTTGATTCCCTTATGCATGCAATTGCAGAGATCAAGCAGGAGGATGTGGCGGGGATCGGTCTTGGTTCTGCGGGAATTATTGACAGAAGGCGCGGCAGGGTCTTCACCTCTCCGAACTTTCATGCCATCGAGGGCATTGATCTTGCCAGGGAGATTCGGGAACGGTTTGGCATCCCTGTTGTTATCGAAAATGATGCGAACGTGGCTGCCCTGGGGGAGAAGATCGCAGGAGCAGGAAGGGGCTTTGATCATTTTGTTCTCCTCACGCTCGGTACCGGAATTGGGGGAGGCATTATCCAGAACGGGGAGCTGCTCAATGTTTCAGCAGAGATTGGCCATATGAGCATACAGGCCGATGCAGAAAAATGCCCCTGTGGCAATAACGGATGCCTTGAAAACTATGCCTCTGCCCGTGCGATGACAGCCAAAGCGGTCCTCATGCTCGAGAAGGAAGCAGGGAGTATTTTGAAAGACTGCTGTAAAGGTAGCATCTACAAGGTCACGCCGGAGGACATCTATAAGGCTGCACTTGAGGGCGATACGCTTGCGCGTGAGATCCTCCGGGATGCGGGGCGGTTTCTCGGCATTGGCCTTGCCAATATCATAAACATCATGAGCCCTGACGCGATCATACTTGCCGGTGGCCTTATCGGGGCGTGGAACATCTATGTCCAGGAAGCAATCAAAGAAGCTTCGCGAAGGGCATTCCGGCAACTCTTTGAGGGGGTAAAGATCATTCCTTCTTCACTGGGTGACGATGCAGGGGTTGTCGGTGCCGCCAGCCTTGTCTTCATGAAAA
>DKBH01000015.1 GCA_002451165.1 Nitrospiraceae bacterium UBA6905 | reverse complement strand
GGGTTTCCCCCCAGGGCTATTTTGTAAGTCTTGAGCACTTTGTTTTTTGAGATCAACGTTAATCGTCGTTCTTTCTTCTCAATCAGAATTTTATCTGCCGGTTCCTTCTGGAGTGCAAAAACCTCATTTTTCAATGAAATAATCTCATGCTCTTTGCTCTGAACCTCCTGTTCAAGCGCCTCAATCATTCTTTGGAGGGTACTGATCTCATTCCCCCTGCCTTTCACCTCTTGCTGGAGTGTCTCAATCTGCGTTTGGTACGCAGCGATAGTCTTATCCTTGCCAGTGACATTATTGATCTGAAATATCATCATCTCACTGTCCTTCCTGTACCTACTTTCCGGATAATCCTTTATCAGCTTTTGAAAACATTCTATAGATTTCTGATAATCTCGCTGGTCATTCCCCGGATAGGCATAAACAATACCCATCTCGAATAGAACCCTGTCTCCCTCCGTGGGATATTTCTCCATAATCTGCTCATATTTGTTCAGAGAGGCACTGTAGCTGCCCTGACTAAAAAGATCATTCGCTTCTTTATAGGACAACCTGGGTCCATCATTAAGATGACTGCATCCGCACAGGAGAAGCGGCGTTAATATGATGCAGACAAAGAAAGGTTTCAGAAACTCACCTGCCCTGCTCTGCTTTTTACCCATATGACACCTTCGTGTTCGTTAATGATATGTCTGATGATCGCAGAACCATTACTCTTCCTCACATATCCAAAACTTGTACCATATTATAAATTAAATAACTTACTGCAGTTCTAATACGACCATATGCAATATTGCATAAACTCTCTCAGGCACATCTATCAAAGGTAGCCCAGGGCTGCGCAAGGGCGGATCTGCACGGTTCAGGAGAGCCTTGCACAAGCCTGCATTCTCACGTCCAGATAGCTGATTTTGACGGATTACATAACTGAGGAGTCCAGACGGGCTTGTACGGTATAAAGAAAGGGAAGTGGCATGTTCTCTCAAGACCTTGCCACTTCCCTTTCCGAGGACTAAAGGAAAAAATTAACAGCTCCCCATAAAACTAACTACTTCTTCATCGATTTTTTGAAAAGCTCCTGATCTTGCTTCGCCTTTTCCTCTGCCGCCTTCGCCTTCTCCTCAGCCGCCTTCGCTCTTTCCTCTGCAGCCCTAGCACTTTCTACTGCAGCTTCGGCGCGGGCTGCAGCTTCATTTGCCTTTATCGTGGCCGCATCGGCTGCTGCCTTAGCTTTCTGCGCATCCTGCGAAGCCTGATCGGCTTTGGCACCAGTCTGCATTTGATCCGACTGAACTTTCTCGAGGTCACCTCTTGTTGCACAACCCACCACACTAAAAGCAAGAACAAGCATCATTGAGACCACCACAAAACTCTTCTTCAACATCAAAACACCTCCTTAGAATTTCATCAGTGTGCGAACTATACGTGAGAACAATTAAATAATAATGAATGGAAAATTAACTATTTTTAATAAAAAGCCCGTTCTATTATTTATTTGGGTAACAGGGTTTGAGCGTGGTGGAACAGACAGAATCGACTATCTCTTCTTGACAGGTTCTATCAATTTCGCATCTATTTCCAAATCAATTTTCAACCGTTTGATTGCATCTTTGGCGTCACTGATATCATTGTAAGGGCCAGCGATAACAGAATAGCCAACGTTCTTTGATATTACCCTTGCCGGGATTGGTGGACCCTGGTGGTTGATAATGGCAGCAAGTCTTACCGCTTCGGTCTCGTCACGCACGTCGGCAGCCAAGACAGACCACGCCTCTCTTTTCAGTTCAGGTATTTCCGGTCTGCCATATAATGCGACCGGGTGTCTGACTTCTACGGCTTCCTCAAACCCTTTCTCTCGTCCTTGCCTGATCTCAAATACGGGAACAGGAATTCCCCGTGCCTCGGCCAATACCTTCTTTACCTTGTTCCAGTCAAGCGAGCGCCCCGATTCCTTTTCAATATCTCTCAATTTTGCATATGCCTTTTCAAACTCACCAGCATCCAGCTCTTCCGGGGGAATATGAACTTCCATGTAAACGACTCCATTACGCTGACCCACGAGATAAGGCTGTTCTACCATGTATACCGGTGTTTTAACCGGAGTGTTCCCATAGAGTTTCTTCACATCTTCCGGGTAGAGTCGTATGCAGCCATTGGTAGCCCTGAGACCAATGCTGGACGGTTTATTCGTGCCATGGATCAAATAACCCGGCTTACTTAAATAGAGCGCGTATTCTCCCAAGGGATTTTGAGGTCCCGGCAGAACTTTAGCAGGCAAAGGGTCCCCTTTTTCTCGATGGTCTTTAGCAATGGAAGCAGGCACATGCCAGGTCGGCCGGAATGCCTTGCGTTCTACATACATTTGACCGATGGGCGAGGGTCGCTCTTCGGTTCCGACACCGACCGGATAGGTCAGCACTGTCAATGATTCCCTATCTTCTCTAAACTGAAACAGTCTCATCGCGGCCAAGTTGATCACGATGCCTTTCCGGGGGGCATCGGGCAGGATAAAACTTAGCGGCAACATGATACGTTCACCGGCCTCTGGCACCCATACATCTACCCCTGGATTAGCTGCACTGAGTCCATTGAAACCCAGGCTGAAGTGCCGTGCGATATCCGGCAGCGTATCCCCTTTCGCAAGACTGATGAATGCCAACTGGCCAACGACGTCATCTCCTTTTGCGACCGAAAACTCATTTCGTTCGATATCCTCTGCCAAATGCTTTGGGGGAATGGGCTGGTATGCCTCATGAACGCCTCTCGTCGTAGCGCATCCGTGAAGATATACGATGACGATCACAAAAAATAATAGATGAAGCCTATGAAATAAGGGTGACAGGTCTATGATTCGGCACGAGATCAATTACGGTCCTTTCTAATGATATATACCAACTACGGCCTATATCTTTTATATAACAATATCAGTGTAGCGCAGGCACTTTCTAACCTATAAGCAAAATATTATCATATCAGCAGCACCTCTTTAATGAAGATAATTTAATGAACCATTTGGGTAAATCAGTGGATCCTATTCATGCGCAAGCTCAATTCCATCGTGAGTGACCTAAGCTGAAAAAAGTGTACACCAAAGTCGGGTAAAATACCAAGACGGAGGTGTAAGGATGAAAGGGCTTCCCCACGGGCGTTACACGAAGGAGTTTCGAGAAGAAGCCGTAGAGCTGGTATTGGAGGGTGGCATGACAGTGACAGAGGCAGCGAAGCGGCTGTCATTGCCACCATCGACGCTGGGCAACTGGGTAAAGGCACATAAGGCCGGGAAACTCGGGGAAATCGGCAAGACACACCGGCCCCTGACAGAGATGGAGCTGGCGAGAGTCAAAAGAGAGCTGGCGGAAGCAAAGATGGAGCGAGAGATACTAAAAAAAACAGCCGCGTACTTTGCGAAGGAGTCGCTGCCCGGTACGCGATGATCAACGAGATGCGACTTCACTACCCCGTCCCAGCGATCTGCCGGATGCTGGATGTATCGACAAGCGGATACTACGCATACAAGAGCAGACCGCTTTCCAGGCGGGCACAGGAAGATCTCCGGTTGGAGGTTGAGATAAAGGCAGC
>DKBH01000025.1 GCA_002451165.1 Nitrospiraceae bacterium UBA6905 | reverse complement strand
TCCTCAGGTGCCTTTTTTTGTTCAGCAAACAGCGGGGCCGACATACGTATGAGCTCAGAACTTGCGGAAAAGAGGGATATGTTCTTTCTTTTTTTTCGGCTTTCGGGAAGCAGGGCAGTCGAGGGATCTGCAGAGGCTGCAGCGCGTTTCACTGCAGCACTGGCAAAAGCTACAGTCAGGGNNGATCCCGATCAGCTCCACCATTAATGATGAATGCCTCCTTTTGCTATCAATACGTGCTCGCTATAGGATGAGGCAAGAGTCCTTCCTGAAAAGCGCAACAGTGTAGACAAATATTGTCTACCTCTCACTCCCGATATTCTGCAGAGAATGCCGTGGAGCATATGATGAAAGTTCTCGTTGGTTGTCGGCAGCATGCGCTGTAATGAATGTTGTTAATCATTGGTATATCTAATTTTAACAACCAAGATATAATATGCTATCAGTTAGGTAGTCAACAAAGCCTGTCGAGTTTTGGCTAACTGCCACTGATGAAGGTTTCTCTTTCAGAAAAGGGAGGAAGTCATAAAAAAACGAAAAGGAGATGGAAAAATGAACAGGCCTATCAGTAAGAAGAAGTTGGTTATGGTCCTTATGAGTATTATTGCGCTGGTGTTTCTCAATTCACTCTGCCTTGCGGAGGACAAACCAGCTGACAATATGGATATCCTTCGTGACAAGCTCCAGGCTGACAAAAAGCTGCTGGTCGCGGAAAACATGCAGCTTACCGAGACCGAGGCCAAGGCCTTCTGGCCGGTATATGCGGATTATCAGAACGAACTATTCCTACTCCAGTCGCGGAGCATTAAGCTCATCAAAGACTTTGCCGAAGTCTATCAGAAGATGACAGATAGTGACGCGAAGAAACTCCTTGACGAGTACCTCGCCATTGAAGGTCTTCGCCTGAAGGTTCGCCAGGCCTATTTGCCGAAGTTCCGCAAAGTTCTGTCTGAGAAGAAAGTGGCGCGCTACTACCAGATTGAGAATAAGATCCACGCATTATTGACCTATGAACTTGCGAAGCAGATACCGCTTGTAAATGTGAGCAAGTAAGAAAAAGAAAGGAGGACATAATCATGAAATGCTTTCGATATATAGCTGGTCTTTTCATCTTAGCATTCATTGCCACCGAACTTGTGGCCCCCGTTCCTGCCGCGGCAGGCGATGCAGCTAAACTCGATAGAGACGTTACCACGGGGCTCAATCTTTTATACGCAAAGACACCTTCTGCAAAGGTGCTGGGGGAAAAGGCAAAGGGTATACTCGTTTTCCCTGGTATTACCAAGGGCGGGTTTATCGTGGGAGGCCAGTATGGCGAAGGCGCTCTCATTAAGAACGGCAAGACCGCCGGTTATTACAATACTGTTGCCGTGTCATATGGGTTGCAGGCAGGGGTGCAGAAGTACGGGTATGCATTATTTTTTATGACCGACTCGGCGATGAGTTGGCTCGACAGGAGCGATGGGTGGGAACTCGGCACCGGTCCGAGCATTGTCGTGGTCGACGTGGGCGCGGCAGGGGCATTGACCACTACCACGGCGAAGTCTGATATTTATGCCTTCTTTTTCAACCCGAGGGGACTGATGGCTGGTCTCGGCTTGCAGGGGACGAAGGTTACGAAGATCGACAAAAAATAGGCAGAACCAGGGCGACGCATAAGGCACTCGGCTCTAGTCTATAAAGATTAAATTGATTTCCCTTAAATGAGTCCGGGATTAACAAGAAAGACGCGAACGGAGCGGGGCAGTAATACAACGAGTAATATAACCAAATAACTTGAGGCCTCTCATAAGAAAGCTCTTCAGGATTAAGCGCTATGGGCTTAAGAGTAGGGAAAGGGCGTTCTACCCTTTCCCTACTCTTGGATCTCTTTCATGTGAGAAGCTCTGCACGTAATCGTTAACAGCTGCACTTCAAAATACCTGCGTAGTTGTCGGTATACTCCTTACTAAAACTGTTCTCAATCTTTGATGTCCCTGTGCTAATTTTGGGCAAATGCTACCTGTCTGTAAGGATATTTGAAGCATTGTAATGGTTGCACCTTGTTTGGATCAAAACCCGCAATTGAGTAAGGATTTCTAAAAATTGGGAAAGAGGCCTAGGCTGCTTGAAAAGTTATGGCATGCAAAAGGTCGTCGGTTCGATCCGGATCAGCTTCATCATTTATTTTCAAGCACTTGCATCACAACAGAACGCTTCAGCTGACGTCTTGTACGGACTATCCAGACTTTCCCCAGTTTCATTAACATCTAATCACAGTTCCGCGCACATCCTATCCCCTTCCAATTTGCTAAGATAAAATATATATGAAAATACTCAAGATAATTTATTTTGTCCTCATAATGCGCGCAGTATGCGGGGGGAGTCTTGTTGCCGAAAATAAGCACGAATGCAGCTATTGTCATATTACTTCGCCTGAGGATGCAGCAATGCCTCTTAAGGCTTCCCTGTCTGAATTATGTCTCACGTGCCATCCGGACAGAAGCGGTTCCAATGAGCATAGGATTGACGTTATACCTACCATGAAAGTTGTTGCAATGCCACTGAGCAAGGACGGTACAATTACTTGTGCTACCTGCCATGATCCCCATGAAAAAAGCGGACATCCCATGCTGCTTAGGGTAAATCCATCCGAACTTTGCATCAAGTGTCATCTGCGTTAACCAGATTTATCCATCCGTGATCGTCAATAAATGCAGCGTGTTCCAAGAGTCAAGTCTGCGGAGAAATTCCCATGCAATCTGATAGTTGACACCATAGTGATCTTCTTATTCCCTCCCTCGCTCCGCTCGGGCAGGGAACCAGGCACAGGAGACGGATGCCCTTCGGGCACCGCTCAGCGCCGCATTATTTTTTCTCAAAAGCTTTTCTTTATCACATTATATATATATCAATTAATTAATTTTGAACAAAAAATGCTTTAATTTTAAATGGATAGTGTATCTTGGACATATCCACGACGATTGTGCCTTTATTTTCTGCTGGTTTGCCTCAGGCCTGAACGTCTCCGTGCACTGCAGGTTCGACACAGACACCTCTTTCAATATTTTCCGTTGTTTTTTGAAAGTGTCTAGGAAACCAGAGGAAGTCCGGTTTAGGGATACCCTACTTTAGTAGGATTGACCGGACATATATCTGAATTATAATAGAAGTTAGAAAGAATGTTATTGTCATGAGAGATAGACCATACATTCACGATAGAAGGATCGTTCATGACAGAAGAAAACAGTCGACACCACTTCTGTCCATGCAAAGAATTGTCGGTGGACGAAGAAGGACTATCAGGAGAGAAGAGGACCGGAAGAAACATATTTTATTAGACAATTATGGTCTGCTGCTGTTCGTGACACTCTTGCTTCTTCTCATTCTGAGTTTAACCGATGCATATTTAACACTGATACTGGTAAAAGAATGCAATGCAACAGAACTCAATCCGGTTATGGCTTTTTATCTGGAATGCGGCAGTATTACGTTCTTCCTGGGAAAATTCTTGTTTACATCAATAGCGGTCTTTATATTCTGTGTCTTTAATCACTTTGCTGTTGTGAGAATCTCTTTGGCAATGGTAATAATATTTTACTTAAGTGTTGTTCAGTATGAACTAAGTATTATGAATAGCTTATTCCCATAAATATTATTTGTGCTGAGCTTTCATATCAAAGCAGTCTTTCATCGCTGAATTTTAACAACTCCTTTTAGTTGTTCTTGGCGTATTCAACGAGATAATTTCTTGTACTCCTGATAGGGATAGTCTTTAAGGCCGGATATTTTCCATTTTCAGGTGATGTGGGGAAATTAGTTGCTAAGCATTGACTATTGTTCGGCTATGCGAGTTCTAATTTCATGCCTGGAAAGAAGAGTAAAGGATTATCTTGGAAGTTCATCCCTCTTTCACTGCCATGATTAATGCATGAATGGTCCGCCATACCACACCGTATATGCAGTACTTTTTTCTTCCCGTACGTAACACATCCAAAGCCTGATATAATGTTGTTGATTATGGAAGGAATGCATGCAATTATGGATTTCATTCTCAATAGAATGCCTACGGGGGTCATTGTCTTTAATCCAAACATGGGAATTATGTTCAAGAATAGACAGGCAGACCTATTCCTTAAGCGCTACAAGATGCCTGATGAGATAACCACGATATGCAAACGGATTTTTAATGCAATTAGCGCTTCTAGGCTGGACGAGTTGTTTCCGGGAGAAGTCCGTGTCTTTAAGAAGCTTGAAGGATCTCCAAGCATGTGGACATTTAGATTTAGTATCCACGAGCAACCTGAGCCCTTTGTCAGCATCTTCATCACTGAAGAATCCGATAACAACCAATTAGATCTGAACATAATAAGGAGCCAGTGTCATCTGACGCGGCGGGAAACAGATGTGCTGGGGCGTGTGCTCAATGGATTGAAGAACAGCGAAATTTCCGATGATCTTGATATTTCGGAGCAGACGGTAAAAGACTACCTGAGTAACATCTATGCGAAATTGGGCGTTGAAAACAGGTTTGCATTAGCGAGCCTTCTTTATAACTCTCCAGGATTTAGACACCGATAATCAGTAGAAACCCGCAGAATCTTCACCCCCTACTCGCGTAGGATTGACTTCATAGGTGCTAAGGCGCACACTCTAATCAAGAAGATGATACGCATATGACTGCATGAAGGAATTATACGAAGGAGGGTGATTGGATGAATGCATATGAAGCGCGAAATCTCATCTCGATACTCATGGAATCGCCCTTGTATCTTCACCTGTCTCTTGAAGAGAGAAGTTGCCTTCTATCACGACTGATAGATAATTATCCGCACTTGTTAGACTCTCGAGGCCGTGCGGTTGATGAAGAAGTCAAGGCTGCGACATAAGGAAAATAGGATAGGGATCTTTTCAGGTGCATCTCGCTGTCAGAAGAGGTTACCTTGGGCTTAGAGGACGAGGGAACACTCTGTGTGAGAGAGCCCATTGTGCTGAATGTGGTCGGATGACCCATCGAAGAAAAGGGAAAGACTAAAGCATTCGCCAAGGCGGGATATTAAGAAAGGCCTCGCGTAACTCTAAGCCCAAGGAAATATTGTTTCGCTTTCGAGCCGACAGATCTACCCCAACGGTGAGAGACAAGATGCGTGCATAAACCTCCTGCCACCGTATTTCTCAACTTCTGGGCAGGCAAAACACTGCATCAGTAGATGGATGAAATCTTTTCGGATAGGGAAGTATGGATGATGTTCACTTCGAGGGAGAAAGGGCACTCGCAAGAGAACTGTTGTCGGGCTTGCTGCCGGTGCTTCTTTCAACAAGGGAGCGTATGGAGGCGATGTCTTCCGGATGGCTTCTGCGATAAGCAGCCTGCATTGCCCGTGTGGACCGGAGTTCAGATTCGATCGTGTCAGATGTGAGCTTGATGCCAAAGTCATCCGGGACAGGGTGGCTGGCGCGTTTATAGCCGAAGAGGCGGTCAAGCACCATGTCGCCGACGATCTCTTTGAAGTGGGAAGAGTCCCAGTAGTATGCCATTTCCGCGCTGCTGCCCTGTTTGGGAAGCGCTTCGGTGGTGACGCTCGAGTAACCACTGAAGTCGTACAAGATAATGGGAGGTTCTCCCGGATGATTCGCCGAGTCCTCACGGAGCATCCGTACCAGGGCGCGCTTTGCCTCCTCGATGCTCGTCCAGGCTCCGACGGCAGCGCTGATCTCCATCTGGTGAGCATGCTCGGGAGTCAAAAAAATTCTCAGATCAATCTGTTCGGCGCGGCAGAACTCCACGATGCGCCGTATGTATGCCAGCGACGTCTGATCGCTGGTGACGGTGGGTGCAACGGCAGGACGGAGCGGCGCCTTGTCTGAAGCCGGGCGCATGCCCTCGGTCTTGAACCCTACCTCAAGTCTGTCAATCTCCTCGAAGTAGGAACGCGGTCCGAACTTTACAAAGTGTTCTCCGGGCCGGTGGAAGAACACCTCACCGAGTCTCTGACCATCTCCGGAGAACCATTCGGGCTCACCGTCATTCTGAGCTCTCAGCGTATCGATGCTTGCCTTCAGCGTGTCGATGCTGACGAGGATCTTCAGATCCGCGAGCATCATACCGAACGGTGAAGTTTTAGAACCGGGCTGAGCTAGAACCTGGGCATCAAAATCAGGGCGGACCGTGGCAGGTGCGCCTGTCGGGTGGTAGGTGTCGAGGCCGAGCACGACCTGCCGCAATGGCTGCAGAGCATGCGCATGCAGCAGGTAATAGTACATTTCTTTCGTGGTAGCACCGTCGAATGCGAGGTTATAGCGCCGTGTCGCCTCCTGCTGCCATCCCTCATGGGTCGGCCGGAGGCCCAGGTGGCTGCGCGATGTGCCGAGGATGATTGCCTGCGGCTTCACACGACGAACCTCGTAAGCCTTTGCCAGCCTCACCCGGTGATACACTGCCGGCTTGTGCATGTTAAATCCCCTGACCTCGACAAGACGATACATAGCGTACGGATCGACGATTGCATTGAAGCAGATAACACTACCGAGCAGGAAAAGAGCGGCTGAGGCCGCTATGATTACATATTTTCTCGCTTCTTTTATATGATGCCCTTCCACGTACCGCTCCTAGAACTGGAAATAAATGAACTCCGAGACTTTCGACATGAACATCACCGAGACCGCAAACAGGCATGCCACCGCTACGGCCCATCGCGCCGAGAGGGCGGGGCGATGGGCAACAGGAGCATCTTCTATCCTGTCACTGGCATAGGCCCCGGCAGGACCCTCATAGCCTGTCAACTGCTGTGTGTTGGGCATAAGCCACGTGATAAGGAGGAGACAGAGGGCTACCAGCAGGGCGATGCCGCTGTCAACGGGGGCTGCAGATGCTAATACGTGGGGGGCAAGGGAGCGGAGGGATGCCGGCACTGCCAGGCCGTTGGCGCCCGTCATAGCACGGAGCATTTCCATTGCCGAACCCACATCTTCTGATCGGAAAAACACCCATGCGATAACAACAGCAATAAAGGTAACAGCCTGAGCTAACTTGCGTCCTATGCTCCCCGTTGCATGGGCCGTCAGGCCGATCTTTGCGCGGAATGAGCACCAGAGGTGATTTACTGCCAGGTACAAACCGTGCAGAACACCCCAGACAATATAGGTCCATCCCGCCCCATGCCAAAAGCCGCCGAGGAGCATGGTAATAAACACGTTGAGATAGCGCCGATGCGGCCCTTTTCTGTTGCCCCCAAGAGGAATATACAAATAGTCGCGCAGGAATCGTGACAGCGTAATGTGCCAACGCCGCCAGAATTCAATAATGCTCGCCGACTTGTAGGGAGATGCGAAGTTCAACGGCAGACGTATGCCGAAAAGCAGGCCTGCCCCGATCGCCATGTCGGTATAGCCTGAGAAGTCGAAATAAAGCTGTGCTGTATAGGAAAGCGCTGCGCTCCATGCAGCCACGAGGTCGAGCTTTGCACCTGCGGCAACAGCATCGAACTGAGGGGTGGCGAAACGAGCTGCGAAGTCGGCGAGAAGCACCTTCTTGGCGAGTCCCATAGAAAATATCGTGATGCCCAGTGCTATGCTGGATGCGGACACCGTACCGGTTTTCCGGAACTGGGGCATTACCTCGCTGTGGTGGACAATGGGACCGGCGATAAGCTGGGGGAAAAACGACACAAAGAGCGCGTAATCAAGAAAGTCCAGTCTGTCCACCCTTCCGTAGTATGAGTCCACGAGAAAGGCTATCTTCTGGAAGGTGAAAAAGGAGATCCCAAGCGGCAGTACAACCTTCGCGAGAGATATGTCAAGGCCGGTGAGCCCGTTAAGATTGTCAACAAAGAAGTTGGCGTATTTAAAATACCCCAGCGCCGACAGATTCGCGGTGAGCCCGAGTATCAGCAGGTGCTTTGCTGCTGCCGGTCTCCGGCCTCCTGTGGGCACGATGCGTGACGCGAGAGCGAAGTTGAGGACCATGAGCGAGACGAGCAGAATAAGGTACTTCGGGTTCCACCACCCGTAGAAGAATAGCGACATGACGGTCAGTGCCGATATGGAGGCTCTTTCGAACCCGGCACGCCGAAGCCCGTGAAAAAGCAGGAGCGTCAGCGGCAAAAAGGCAAAAATAAATACATAGGAATTGAACAGCATATTCTCAATCCGTGGCTGTATTGTGTTCGACCATGAGCGTCACTACCTTCTTGGTGTCGATGTCAGCTTCGTCTTCGTGCGGCAGACGTGGTACCTATGGTCACGGAGGGTCTGCGTGAATGTCTCAAGATCGCACGAGCCGTCGATATAAATTCTTTTTATCCTGAAGGGATCATCGCCATGCCGGTTTGCCCCATCCTCTACCGTGAGCAACGCCTCGTAACCTGCATCCTTAGCAACTGAGATGAGTTTTTCGTTATACTGACCTTTCGGCCATGCGAAATAGGGTACCCTGCGCTGGAGCCTCTCTTCGAGGATTTTCTTCGACTCTCTCACCTCGTATGCAGCATCTTCCAGAGTCTTGCCCGGCGTTTTTCCCTCTACCCAGGTGGCGAGGCTCTCGCCTTCCCAGGGGTGATTCATAGAATGAGCACCGATCTCGAAATCGGGGTCCTTGTCGATATTCACGATCTCGGACCAGTCAAGGTAAGGGTACCCCACCCCACTCCTGGGGATTAGCCAAAAGGAGGCCTTGAACCCGTAGTCCTTGAGAATGGAGATCACGTCTTTCACGCTCTTCCATCCGTCGTCGAAGGTGAGAACGATGGCTTTCTCGGGCACTTCGCCGCCTTTCATGAAGGCAACAAGCGCTGCAACGGTGATCGTGGTATACCCATGATCACTGAGGTAGCGCATCTGTTCCTTGAATTTTTCGATAGAGATCATGGTTTCCCCGGGTTCAGCAGGATCCGGCAGCACCTGGTGATAGATCAAGACCGAAACTGCTTTCTCCTCGCATCTGCTGCTGTCCGGTATTAGTAGAAAAAGGGCAAGTACAGAAGAGAGCATGACAAGCCGGCCGTACCGGTTTCTCCTAGAGCCCATCACCGCAATGTTGCTTTGAAACTGCACGCTATCAGTGTAAGATCCCTGTGAGGGCAGTCAGAACGAGGAACGCCGTGACAAGCACAAATACACTCAGCCGCGCAAATGCCTTCGCGATACCCTTCAATTCATAACGTATCCATGTGAAAGAGACGAGAGGGCGCAGCCTTATAGCACTCCATGACCGGAGAATATCCTCCCTTGATTCCCGAATTCCCATGAAGGTGACTACGCCATACAGGAAGAGGCCACCGTTCAGGAGCGCAAAGGCAGCATGGAACCAGCGGCCGCTATAGCCGTCGACGACGAATCCGCTCATGCAGTAGATGACGATGAGCAACTCGGCAATGATATACAATGCCGGCGCCGCAGTCCGCCCCATGACCTTGGGCGTCCTTTTGAAGGGTATCTTCTGGCCTGTCCATGCCTGGTGCAGGGACTTGAACACACCTCCAAGGTTGATCGGCAGGAGCACCAGATTGAGAGCGTAGACCCGCACGAGATCAGCCATTCGATATCCCGAGTGGACGAGGTCTCGCCCGTAAAAGAAGTAGTACGGGATTGCCGACAGAGGCAGCCAGACGTTGCGGAGGTTCTCCTCGAAGGGGTAGAGTAGCACCAGAATGAGGCCGATGTTCACACCGGTTATGGAGGTGAGATAGTGAAGCCTCATCATGCCTTCGCCGGTCTTTCTGTAGGATCCACGGCCGGAGAAGAGATACCGCAGCAGCTTCGGCAGTATGATAAGCCCCCCGTTTGCCCAGCGACGACGCTGTATCAGGAGCGAGCCATAGTCCGGAGGCGTTGCGCTGTAGGAGAGGCGTTCGGGATAATTGTAGAGCTGCCATCCCCGGGCTATCAGATCGATGCTCGACTCAGTGTCCTCTATCACGGTTCGGTCGTGGATGTATCTCGGTACCTGGTAGCCTCTCTCCTCGACCATGGTCATGATATCGTCAAGTGCCTCCTTCCGCAGCAGCGCATTTGCGCCGACCCAGTAGGTCGCGCCGTGGCTGGTAAACCCCTGGTGGATGATGTACTGAATGTCGGTCGTAGCGCCAGCTATGCGCTCAAGGACGCCGGGGGTGCCGGGTATGGCGTTGTAGGGCGTCTGCACTACGGCAAGCCGCTCGTGGCCGGGCCTCTGCATCACCTCAGTGAGGCGCAGCGCATATTCCGGCATAAGGAGGCTGTCCGCGTCGAGGGTGATGACATACGATGCGTCAGGTACCGAAAGGGTATGCTCAGCTGCGGGTGCGGGCTGGATATACAGACGACCGTCTTTTTCGATCTCCATGAATCTCCCGTTAATGAGGCCGATGTAGCTGTTGAGGTTCATCGCCTTGTTCGGTTCATGGGAGAGGTTCTCGTAGCGCTTCCGTTCGAAACTGGTGATTGCAACGTCAAAGAGGGAGGCGAGCCGGGCATATTCCCTGGCCACAATCGCTTCATCGCCTGCCACGGAGGAACTCTCTGATCGTACCATAAACTCCCTGGCGCGCTTGTCATGGGCCTGGGCACGATCGTTCAAGATGTGCTCGACGAACCATCTGTCTGTATGATCCGTGACAGGGTGCGCGATGGCCTGCTCCCTGAACCAGCGGGCAGTGTCACGGTAGAGACCGGACAACCTGCGGAACTCTTCGGATACGATCAGTCCTTTGTGCCGCCGATCCTCGAACTCTTCCCGTGCTGTCTTCATCTTCTCCGCCTGCTCCCCGAGCAGGAGTTCCAGTTCTTGGGGCAGTGCACGCGCTGACTGCAGACCTGTCCGGTCCTCGTCAGTGCGGGGATGAGGCGGGTCGTCGATGAGCAGCACGACACGCCGGTTCGGGTATTCCTGGAGGGCTGCAGAGAGCAACGCCTGCCGCACGACCCGCGTCTCCTCCTTATAGGAAGGAATGAGCATCGTGAGCGGCCGTACCGGCCCTTCAAAGATCTTATCCAGCTCCTCTTCAGACGCGGGACAATGACCCTTCAGTCGCCTGAGGTATCCTTTGCGGGCGAACTGGTACACCACATTGCCGTAGATGAGGAATGCGATTATCACGAAGAAAATACCCTGCTCAACGGCCTTGAAGTACGCGGCTTCACGCAGATGTAGTACGGCGAGACTAAGAATGTCCTCTGCGAGCAGTACTGTAGCTACGATGGTGATGGCAAGGCCGAAGTAGGTGAGGGCTATTTCCCCGGACAGGTTGAATGGGCGTATGCGCGTGTCTCTCCGGATGCTGACACGCGGTTCTTGCGCTGTATCAGCATCAATGACGACCGCTTCGTTTGATATGGACTTCTCTCTCACTGCGATATCCTCCTTATACCTTCCAGATAATACCAACCAAGATTCATGAACATACTTCGTTCATTCAGGGGATTGCACATGATACAGTGCATCATGCAACGCCATATGGAACCGCCCTAGAGTAAATGTAATGGTGTCTGCGACAGGAAGAACCTGATTTCTGAGAACACTCTTGAGATATTAAGTAATTAAATTATAGCATAATGAAGCCAGTCAAATGATTAAATTTCCTTTATAATTCATTGCTTTTTTATATGCAATAATTGCTCACCATGAACTGCCTATCCTTATGAACGGCTTCGAGCAGTTGCTGCTCTCTGAAGATTGACAAAGCGACTCATTGCCTCAATATTTAGCAGCGAAGGGGTTACAGGGAATGCAGTTAGAGGCGTTGCGATCTGCCATATTGCCATGCTGCCAAATGGTATGAACAGACCGCGCAGACGGCAGTGGAGCTCATGCATAATCACGCTCAATATCTGGACATAGGGACTTAAAGGGTTCGGAAAGCCGACGATAGCAGAAGATTACCAGGAGCAGCAGAGCATTGCCTCAATCAGAGCTGCAGATCGACCCGCGTATCATGTTTGATTATTTTCGCGCCTGTGCATCGGAGGCTCATCGCGGGAATATCCATCCATTACGATTACAAGTCTATATTAAAAACCAAGTAGCAATAAGGATCAGAAAGACATCAGATTGTTTTTCCGCGAAAAGCGGTTATATATTACATACGTTTAATTCTGTGAGTAGGCCTTTTTCACATCTGCCAGGATATCTTCCTTCAGTTTTTCGAGCTCTTTCTTGAAGGTTTCATTGGCCAATACTCTCCGAGACAATGCGTCGACTCTTGATGAGATAGTGTCATGCAGCAACTCACCGACCTGTACCACCTGCTGATCGATCAATACCTGCGTATTGATAGTGACCTCTATAAGCCGCTCGATCTGAACATTGTTATCTGCCAATTTTTCATCCATGGCGCTGAGGACAAAAAGCAGCTGATCGAGCTTGTCAGCTGTCTGTTTGGTGGAGATAGCCGTAAGCTGCGAAACATCCACTAACTGTCCCTCGCAGACGCCTGGCTTGCCCACCTCTGTTGATGGTATCCACCTGCCGAGACAGATTATCGAACCAGTTCCGCCCCGAATAACCGTATATCCCCCTACCTCCATGGTTTGAGAATGGGCTGATGACGCGCAGACGATAACAAAGGCAAACCATATTACCTTGACACAAATGACCTTCTTCACGATTCCTCCTGTAATGCGATGATTCGATCTTGGTTTCATAACCTCTTCCTGAATCAGTTATAGCATAGAACAGGCGACAAGTCATTATTATGTCGCCTAAGTTCCGGAACCGGTGCGATGACCGGTAAGCTTCCCCATTACGGATGCGGTTGCAACGTGGCATTTTCAGCATGAAGCTTCAGATATTCCATGGGTATCGAATCCTCCCGTGCACCATGGGGCTGCTCTTTAATTCACCCCTGCCTGCTGTGTGCGTGAATGCGTCTGTAAAGCGGAGACATCTCCATGAGAGGATGCAGCGGTAATCATGCAGCGTGAGTGAGGTACTGCAGGGCGGTGTATGAGCGTGTTAAGATGCGACGACAGAGCCGGCACAGCGAACAGCCTTCTTAAGAAAGATTCATGCAGGGTCGGAGTCCGAAAGGGCAGGCTCCGGAAGCTGTTTTTTGACTTCGAAGTTCCACTTCCACGTCTCGTAGATTGCCGGGTACACAACGAGTTCAAGGATGAATGAGGTCAGGATACCACCGATCATCGGGGCTGCGATGCGCTTCATGACATCAGCACCGGTCCCGGTCGACCACATGATAGGGATGAGGCCAAGGGCCATCGTGGCAACGGTCATGAACTTCGGTCTGAGACGCTTTACCGCACCGTTCATGATGGCCTGGCGCAACTCCGCAAGGCTGCGAAGGCGACCGGCCTGCTTTGCATCTTCGTAGGCAAGATCCAGGTACAGGAGCATAAAGACGCCCGTTTCCGCATCGACGCCAAGGAGGGCGATCAACCCTACCCAGACAGCAATGCTCATGTTATAGCCGAGGAAGTAGAGCAGCCAGACAGCGCCGACCGCGGAAAACGGCACGGCAAGCGCAACGATCATGGTCTTTGTGAGAGATTTCGTGTTCATGTAAAGGAGCAGGAATATGAGGAACAGGGTGAGGGGCACGACCATGGTCAGCCGTTTTTTGACCCGCGCCATGGCTTCGTACTGACCTGTCCAGGTCAAGGCGTAGCCAACCGGGAGCTCAAGGACATCCCGCAGCATATCCGATGCTTCCGCAACGTAGCTTCCTGGGTCCCTGTCTGCGACGTCGACGTAGACGTAGCCGGTGAGCAGACCATCCTCATCCCGGATCATAGCGGGTTCGCTCACCGCCTCGATCTTGGCAAGCTGGTTCAGGGCGATCTGTCGCTGCCCTCCCAGCGCAGGAACGAGCAGACGACCGAGGGCCCCGAAGTCTGTCCTGAAGTCCGGCATGTAGCGGACATTGACGGGATAGCGCTCTCTCCCCTCCACCGTGTTAGTGACGCTCTCTCCGCCGATGGCATTCTGGACCGTACTCTGGGCATCCCCGATGCTGAGACCGTAGCGTGCCAGTTCCTCCCTGTTCCACGTGACATCTATGAAGTAACCCCCGCTCGTGCGCTCTGCGAAGACGCTCCGCGTTCCCTTNNCTCACCCCGGTGGTGAGCATGTCGATGCGTGCCTTGATCGGCATGGTCCATGCGTTGGACAGCCCCGGGATTCTCAGTGCATCGTTAAGCTGACGCACGAGCTCCTCATGCGAGATGCGGTCCGGCGTGACAGAACGCAATATCCCCTTGAGCCATTCCGGTGCCCATGAGGAATACCAGGTGTCGAGCTTCCGCCACTGCGCTTCCGGTTTTAACATGACCACCGTTTCAAGCATAGAGAGCGGTGCCGGATCCGTGGAGGTCTCGGCCCGTCCTGCCTTGCCAAGCACTCTGTCCACCTCGGGGAACNNGTTATGGATATCCCCGGCATCGTCGTCGGCATATAGAAGAGCGCCCCCTCATCGAGGGGTGGCATGAACTCCGAGCCGAGATTGAGGAATGCAGGCACCGTGACCAGCACCATAACGACTGCCATGCCGATGACCAGCGCCTTGTGCCTCAACGCCCACGAGGCAACAGGTTCATAGATCCGTATCAGGCGGCTGCTGATCGGGTGGTTGTCCTCGGACCGGATGGTCCCGACGAGCACGGCGTTAACTGCCCAGCTGAGCCAGTGAGGACGGAAGTTGAAGTTCCTCAGGTTCGTGAGGAGAAGCCGGAGCGCCGGGTCGAGGGTGATCGCGAGGAAGGCGGCCACGACCATGACGAGCGTTTTGGTATAGGCCAGAGGCTTGAACAGGCGACCTTCCTGCGCCTCGAGCGTAAGCACCGGCAGAAACGATACGGCAATCACGAGCATGGCGAAGAAGCTCGGGCCTGCCACCTGTTTGACGGCATGGACGATCACGGCGCGGTAGTCTCCCTGCTCCCCTTTTTTCTGCTGCCACTCCTCGAGCCGCTTGTGGGTCTGCTCGACNNCCGCCGAGCGACATGATGTTGGCAGTAAGACCCATCGCCCGGAAGGGGATGAAGGATATCAGAACAACGATCGGAATGGTGATGATCGGGATGATAGAGCTCGGTGGATGCCACAGGAAGATGAAGATGACTATTGCCACGGTGAGAAGGATTTCGGTCAGGGTCGATTTGAGCGTACCAATGGCCTTTCTGATCAGGTCGGAGCGGTCGTAAATGGGGACCACCTTGACCCCCTCCGGAAGTCCTGGCTCTAGCTCTCTGAGCCTCTTCTTAACACGGTCGATCACGGTAAGGGCGTTCTGGCCCTGTCTCATGACGACGATCCCCGAAACAACGTCGCCGACCCCATCCAGGTCTGCCACGCCCCTACGGTAGTCAGGCCCCATGGTCACTTCGCCGATGTCCTTGACGCAGATCGGCGTGCCGTCGTCCGTTGACGCGAGGACGATATTGCTGAAGTCATCGAGCGACTTTGCGTACCCTCTCCCCCGTACCATATACTCGGTGCCGCCGAACTCGATCAGCCGGCCGCCCACCTCTACGTTGCCCGCTCGTACTGCTTCGACAACGCGGTTGATCGGGATATCGTAGGCCTGGAGCCGGTTCGGGTCGACATTAATCTGGTACTGCTGAACAAAGCCGCCTATCGTCGCCACTTCGGCCACGCCGGGAAGGGCCTTCAGATAGTAGCGGAGGTGCCAGTCCTGCAGCGAGCGCAGGTCTGCCAGGCTGTGGGACCCCGTCTCATCCACGAGCGCATACTGGAAGACCCAGCCAAGGCCGGTGGCATCAGGTCCGATCTCGGTCTGCACGCCCTGGGGCAGGCGGGAAACAACACCCGAGAGATATTCGAGGGTGCGCGACCGCGCCCAGTAGATATCGGTGCTATCTTCAAAGATGACGTAGACGAAGGAATATCCGAAGTCTGAAAATCCCCTGACTGCCTTCACCTTGGGTGCGCCGAGCAGGGCCGTCACGATCGGGTAGGTGACCTGGTCCTCGATGATATCGGGGCTCCGATCCCATCGGGAGTAGACGATGACCTGGGTCTCGCTGAGGTCAGGGATGGCATCAAGGGAGACGTGCTGCATGGACCACCAGCCCCAGATGCAGGCAACAGCAACAAGAATGAATATGATCGGCTTGTTCTTTACCGAAAAGTCGACGACGCGATCAATCATTCACTTTGCTGGTGGCCCGGGTTCCGGAGGCCGGCTGCCCTCTTTTTCATGGTTCATCTCAGCGTCGCGGGAATCCTGCGGGCTGTCCTCCGCCTCTTCAGCAGTATTCCCGCTGCCGGCTTCGGGCATGTCCGGCTTCGGGCCGGATTTATAGCTCTTCCTCTGCTTCAGGCCGAGGTACTCAGCCCCGGGGAATTTTCCCCATCCGCTGCTCCACTCTCCCTCTCCTGTTGGGTGCTTGTCTTCCTGACCGCGCTTCCAGTCAATGACCCCCCGGGTACTCCCGGACTTGCCAAGGGTGTCTTCCGACTCTTTGCCCGGTTTCATATCGCCATGCTCCATGCCCTGGCCGGCCTTGAGCGGTTCATGGGCACCCTTCCGGCCATGGTCCATCCCCTGCATCCCGGCATGATCATGTTCCTTTTTGGCCGGGGGTTCCTTCCCGGCATACTTTTCCGGTCCCTTGCCGAAGCTCTGCATGCATTTCTCGGAGCAGAAGTAGTAGGTCTTGCCGGCATGTTTGATGGTCCTTCCCGAGACCTCTGCCTTTTCCTCGTCGATGAACATGCCGCAGACAGGGTCTTTGCTCATCTCGCCCTGCGTGCCCGCGGCTGCGGTCTTCATCCGGCTCTCGGAGTCGATGAGGAAATTACCCGAGACGACCACCTTCTCTCCGGGCATGAGGCCGCCCGTAATCTCGATCTGCCTGCCGAGCCGCCACCCTGTTTCGACCCTGCGGGGCTCGAAGACGCCGCTGCCCATGTCCACATAGAGAATGGTCCGCGTCCCCGAGTCAATGACCGCGTCAGCCGGCACATGCAGCGACGGCGGCAGGGTGATCGGGATCTCGACGTCCACAAACATGTCGGGCCTGAGGTCATAGCGCGGGTTGTCCACATCAAGCCGCACCTTCAGGGTCTTGGAAACGGGGTCGAAGAGGGGGAGCACCTTACTCACCTTTGCATCGAAGGTCTTGCCCATCTGTGCATGCCTTACCTTCACGGTCATCCCGTGCCTGAGGTATTGCGCCTCGTTCTCATACACGTCAGCGTAGACCCAGACCCTTCCGATGTCGGCAATGCCGTAGAACTGCTCTCCTGCCTTGAACCACTGGTTTAGGGTGATGTTCCTGTTCAGGACCACGCCCCTGGCCGGCGCTCTCACCTGCAGGTACGGCCGCGCCTGCCTCGTATTGGCCAGCTCCTCTGCCTGGGCATCGGTGATCCCGAGGTTCTGGAGTGCCTGCACAGCAAGGCGGATCTGGTTGTCGGCAAGGTCGGCCTGCTGGTGCCGGAGCTGCCCTCCCAGCTGCTGCTTGATCCGGTCCATATTGTCGAGGGCAACCAGATAGGTAACCTGGGCATTATAGTAAGCAGGGGCAAGGGCCTCGGCCAGGATCTGTCCTTTCTTGACGATGCTTCCGGTGGTGACATCGGAGAGCTCCCGGATCCAGCTGTCGGTCGAGGCATTGACGCGGTAGATCCGTGTTTCGTCAGAGACGACCTTCCCGTAGAGACGGAGGGTATAGGTCATGGGCTTTTTTTGCAGAACAGCTACCTTCGCGCCGATGAGCTGCTGCCGGTCCGGGGTGATCTTTACCGCGCCCGGAGAAAGCGATGCCATAGGCATAGCGCTGTTACTCTGCCCTGCACCCGCGTCTGCATAGACCGGCTCGAGCGGCATACCGCAGGGAGCCACACCCGGCTTGTCTGTCCTGAAGCCCGGGTTCATGGGGTCTACGTAATAGAGGACCGTGCGCTCGGTCTTGGCGCCTGGGCTGCTGGAGTGATCCTTGTTGTACCATCCTCCTGCCAAAAAGGAGATGCCTGCGATGGCAAGGAAGATGATTGCAAAGACAAATTTTTTCATATCAGACTGACACCTTCATGACGTTATGAAACCCTTTCCTACTGTTAACCACGTAACCCGATCCTTTCTCCTGCCCGCTGTCATGGGCTGATCTCATGCTACGACTTCCTGTCTACCGTATCGGCATATATTACCATGTCGTCTTTCCGTCCTGCTACGCGATCAGCATGCTTCCCCTGAAAGGGGAAGCAGCTCTGCGGCCTGGTTTCCTGATCCTGATGCGCTATCCGGTAAAAAACCGCAGGTGTTTGCGTCAGGGTGCACAAGAGCGCTGCATAAAAAAAGCGGGGGCCATAGGCCCCCGCAACGTTTACCACAATGAAGCCGAGTGCTAAAGAATCGGCTGTCTTGCAGGCATCACCACGTAGTTCCTCATCATCTCGTTGTCTTCATGGTCAATGATATGGCAGTGCCATACATAGCCGACTCCACCGATGAGGGCTGTCGGGTCAAAGGGATAGAGGTTTGTTCCTGCGACAGTCGTAGCCACCGGTGCATCTGTTGGTGCCCACCTGACGACTATCCTGGTGACCTCACCCGGGTACGTGACGACAGTGTCCTTCCAGCCCATTTCATAGGGTAGCGGCAATGTCCGCCTATTACGCTGCAGGAACGGCCCGACTGCGGGGTTTCCGCCGATGGCGCCGTCAGCGTTTCTCACATTGTACTGGTTTGGGGGGCCAAAACCCGGCAGAACGCCGGCTGCAAGCAGCAATGCGTCATACTGGTTGATCCACCGTGCAGCCTGGAACGGGGTGCGGTCCAGGATCTGGAAGCTCACGAGGTGGGTATGCATGGGGTGAGCATCAGCCGTGATGTTGATGATCTCCCATATTTCGGTGTCTCCCACTGCCGGAAGCTCGGTCTCGCGGCATATGCCGCCACCAGGACAGCCCGGGGTGTTAAGCCCCAGGTTGAACTTTGAGTTGTTCACGACCAGCTCGAGCGGTCCGCCCGGTCCGATCACCTCGTTCAGGGTCAGCTGGCGAACAATGCTTCCCGCGGGTGCTGCTGGCGGGATTGCCGGAGGCGTGAACCCGTTAATGATCGGCAGGATCGGGCTGGCTGCAGACCTGATGGGCGTCCCTGCTGCGATGGCAGTATTAGCCAGACCTGAAGCATTCGGCACGACGGTAAACTGCATGACCGTGTCGGTGCCGTTCCTTGTGGGCCTTGCGCCGCCCGGGAACGGGGTCCGAGCCGCGTTCTGCAGGATGACCCTTGTCCCTACCGGCAATAAGCTGAAGTCCACGATCACCTCGTAGCGCTCGCCCGGGGCGATGATCACGTTCGGCGTGGAGACAGCATTCTGGAGATAGCCGTCGTCCGTTGCGATTGCGATAAACGGCGCCTTGTTGCTCAGCGAGAGGTCGTAGAAGCGGGCGTTGGATCCGTTCAGGAGGCGGAAGCGGTATTGCCGGGGCTCCACGTTGAGGTTCGGCCAGGTCTTGCCGTTAACCACAATGGTGTCGCCGATGAACTCGGGGATCCAGAACGGGTGCACCGTCGGGTTCGGCTGCGGGTTCGATGCCAGGTTGTAGAATATCTGGCAGTTCGTGTCAAAGCTCCTGTCCTGGATGATGAGCGGGATGTCGTGCTGCGGGAATGCCGGCATCGTGGCAATGGGCGCACTTGGTCCTCCCGGATCCACGATAGGGTAAATGCCTGCCATGCCTGCATAGACATTCAGCCGCGTAATGCCGAGGGCGTGGTCATGGAACCATATCGTTGATTCCTGCTGCCCGTTATCGTAGGTGTAGGTATTGCCCGGGAAGGCTATCCCTGTGATGGCTCCGCCTGGTGTCACCCACGCGTCAGGGCCGCCGTCAAAGGCTGGTGCAACCTCGCCGCCATGGATATGCGTGGCAATGGGCTGGGGACCGGTGTACGAAGGCAGGATGCCGCAGATCGGGTTGGTGTAATTGCCGAGGGCGTCAACACCGCAGACAATGCCCGTGGGGTTTGCCCAGTCGAGCGTCATGTCGGTCGGCAGGAGCGGCTGCACCATGGAGCCTGTCAGCGGCAGCTCGTTCGTGTATGTGGGGTTGGCCACGACGCCTCGCTGTGCTATAACTGCCGGCCCGAGGAAACTCGGGCGGACACCGCCAGCAGCCACATCAGCGTCGGTAAGATAGCCCCAGACCCAGCTGGGCCCGCAGAAGCCGACGGGGAGTATCTGCGACTGGAACTCCCTCACATGGATGTTGTAGGCGGGTGTACCTGCGGCTGTGGCGTCCACAACCGATATGGCCCCAGCTTCAGGAAGCTGGCTCACGAACTTCGGTATGGTCGCCCCAGGCAGCAGAATCTGTGCCTGCGGTGTGGGCAGTATCTGCGCGCCTGCAATGCCTACAGCAAGCAGGAGTGCCACGATAGCTGCCATGGTTAAGGTAATTTTCGTTTTCATTACATTCTCCTTTCTCAAACTTTTCTTCCCTGGGATGGATTCTTTTGTTGTCTTGACCATCCCCTGCTCTCAGGTCTTCTTTGAAGAGAGCGTAATACAATCTCAGAGCATCTTTTCTCCGGTTTCGATCACCCCTTTCCCCGTAGATTTTCACAGATGAATACGAAGCACAATTCGTGTGCTCTCTTCGGCCTGATGCCAGCCGTGATTTCCTCCCTGCCACAAAGGCGGTATGGCACAGGCATCATGCCGTTTCCCTTGATCGCCTATTTGTTCGTCGCACCCCCCTTCTTCTCTTTTTCGATCGAAAGTAGTTCGATCTCGAAGACCAGCGCGGTGTTGGGCGGGATCCGCTCTCCAAGGCCGCCCCTGCCATAGGCAAGGTGCGGCGGCACGAAGACCTGCCACTTCGAGCCGGTCTTCATCATCTGGAGCGCCTCGGTCCAGCCCTTGATAACACCGTCGGTCTGGAAGGTCTGCGGCTCGCCCTTTGCATAGGAACTGTCGAATTCCTTGCCGTTCATAAACATGCCCCGGTAATTGACCGTGACGAACTCTTCCGGCTTGGGTGAAGGCCCTTCTCCCTCCTTCAGAACCTTGTATTGGAGGCCGCTATCTGTGGTCTTGACGCCCTCCTTTTTCTTGTTCTCCTCCAGGAACTTTTCCGACTCCTCGGCGTTCTTTACGATTAATTCCTGAAGTTTTTTCATCTCGATCTCACGGGCCCTGCTCTTGAGGGCCACGATCAGTTTCTTCATCTCCTCCACGCTCAGGCGGGGCTCTTTCCCGTCGATAGCGTCGTGCAGACCATCAATGAGCCTATCGAAATTGACCTCAACGCCGTCGCTCTTCATGCTGAGGCCGACCTGGTAGCCGATGCTGTAGCTTTCCTTGTCCTTCTGGTTGTCCAGCACAGGCGGCGTACCTTCGGCAAAAATGCTCGAAGCCGACAGAAGCAGAAAGAATGAAAATACCAACAGCCTCAACAGACTCACATTAATCGTTCTCAACACACTTAGACCTTCCTTTTTCAAATAGTCCTCCTCAGGTTACGCTTTCCTCTGCACCGGACGTGATGTCCTAAATTCATAGGGATAGTATTTGAAAATACTACCCTGCTTTAACTCTGACAGATCCCCCATAATGAATAAACAGATGAAGTAGATATAGTCTCACATATAAATTATGCTAATGCAATAAGCTCATTTGCTTGATTTTCGTCAAAAATTGCTTCATTCTTTTTCCTGCAAAGGTTCTCTAACTAATGCGATGTTTTATTAAGATAAAAACTGCCATAAATACGTGGTGAAATCACCATGAATATGGTGATTTCACCTGTAATAATGGTGAAATTATCAGCCAATATTGCTCAAGCTCGGTTGCTTCGTGGCATCGATGTATCAGGCTGTCGAAGAGACTTCTTGTATGCATAGGGGGTCGTACCCGCTATTTTCTTGAAAGCCTTGATAAAGGAGTTCACATCGCCAAACCCGACCTCGGAAGCCACCATAGAGACATTGAGATCACCGTTTCTGCCTAACAAGATCTTTGCCCGCTCGATCCTCCTCTGTAATACGTACTTCTTCGGGGTCTGGCCGGTGTGTTTCTTGAAAATCCTGCAGAAATGAAATTTACTGAGGTTTGCCCTATCCGCCAGTTCTTCGAGGGAGATAGGGGCTGCCAGATTATTGTCGATGTGGCAGATAACCTGGAATATGCCGGAGGGCAATTCAGTCGTAATAGTCGCATCTTTTTCGTCCCGCATCAGCCGGGGAGCCCTTTTTCTTTTCTCATGCTCGCCCCGTTTTGTTGCAAGCAGGTTCGTTGCCGTCTCCTTAAAAGAGAAGAGGCTTACCGGTTTCCTGAAATATTCTATCGCTCCGCTGCGGAAGGCACGTATGGCAATGCTCTCAGAGCTCACATCGGTGAGGAAGATGACGGGGGCGTGGGGTTTAAGCCTCTTTATATCTTTTAAGAGCATGAGACCCTGCTCCGGGGTAAATCCGGAGTCAAGAATGATCATGTCGGCATCTCCATCACCTACCCTGTCCTGGATTCTAAGGTCGTTATATTCCATAACAAGCTCTTCGGCGCTAAAAACACTTTTGTACATGCGGAGGGATTCGGGATCAGCAATCAAAATAATAGGTTTCTTTTGCATATGACACTCCTCTTAACGATATTACCCCCATATCTCCTTTTCTTCTCCCCCTCTTTCGGGGAGGGGACCCATCTCGTCTCTTTACCGGAGGTGCCCCGGCTCAATGGCGCTGGTTGTCATTATAGCAATTTATGAACTGCCAGCCAATATATCCATTAGCAAATCTTATGCCTCAATAACAGTCTCGCCACTGCTGTAGTTATTCAGTTCTACTCAGACGAGAGGCGCAATATTTATAGTGTTATATTACGCAAAATTTTCAATAATCCTCGTCATGAATGCCGATCCTTGCAGGAAACGATGACAGCAGGCATATAATGCAAGGTGACCAAGTGATATGCATTTACGGGCACGGATATTTTTACATGAAGATATATAATTCTGTTTTTTGGCTGGAATATCTTTAGTTGTCAGAAGGTTTGCAAAAAGTCCGTCAGTTGCCACCATTTTGACGCCCTTCCCTTTATTAGCAGTTACGCCAAGGGAAAAGCGTCTGTTTTCACAGGCACCCTTAAGTTTCCGGCATTATCTGAGACTGCAGAGCCCCTCTTCAGTGACGAAGAGCACATCCCCCATTATTCCCGATGCATGCTGCGAGTTTCTTATCCTGCTGCGTCAAATCGATTTTGAAATTGAGAAATGAGAAAATGAGTATCTATATATTTTGTGGCCTGTCGCGTCAACTGTATCTATACGGCACAGTTTAATGCAATATTTGATATCCTAACTTATAGAGTAAGTCTGCCAATGACATGTTATCGGCAATGTCAAAAAGAGAATTGTCCAGTAACGAGTTACTTCTTCCCTTCCTTCTATAAAGAGCAATTTGAGAATATTTTCGCCGGCCTGGGCGAAAAACTTTCTGGACAGGTATCCGGCAGATTGATCATAAAAATAGGTCCTGCTTCGCTCTTATTCCCTCCTAATGACATTCTCTTAACGCAGGGCATCCCTCTTACTTTTCCTCTGCCACTGCAATACCTTATGCATGCGCTCTGATGCCTTTCTCACTGCGGTATTGTAGGACCACAGCGCGATTGAGGATGCACTGCCTGCTGCTCTTATGTAGAGCATACATAAAAAGTTATTCGAGCAAACGGTGTAAATGATTCGTATTGCACAGAACAACAGAATTCGATCTATTCAGGAGAGGGGGCCTTCAGATTGACTCCTGCATCCGTAATGACTATACTCTGAAAAGGTTAGAGATGAGCATTGCCCAGCGCCTGGCCGGGCAAATCGTGGCCCGGGAGGTCATCTCATATTCGCAGCTGAGAGGATGTACGGAACGGCATAAAAATTGACCAGCCACGAATCAGAAAAGGGGTCTCACAGAGCAGCTGTTGAAGATGGCCCTTATTACCATGATGCCGCTACTGCTGAAGCTGCAACAGCGTGACGTGGAGATGCTTTCCATAGCAAGGCTAAGGAGGAAGATGAAAACTGCTGAGAAGAGGATCTCTCAAGCGAAAGCATACAACCGGAAGCAGATGCTCTTTTTGCTTGCGCTGGTACTGAGCCTTGCTATGATGCGGCCTGTAGTCGCTTCCTCTGCGTCATCACTCATGATAGGCGACCCTGCGCCCAAGGTTGTCTTGGATGACCTCGCAGGTATGAAAATAACCATACCGGACAGCATGAAGGGGAAGGTGGTGATCATCCATTTTTGGGTGGAAGGCTGCAGCTCCTGCGCCCGTGAAATGCCTGCTTTGGAATCCCTCTATGCTGAATATAAAAGCAGCGGGCTTGTTGTTGTTGCGGTAAATGTAGGTCAGCAAAAAGACGCGGTCAGCGCCTTTGTCAGGAAGACGGGGATCAACTATCCTGTCATGCTTGACCCTGAAAGCATTGCTGCTAGGAACTACGAAGTTTTCGGACTACCCCGAACATTCTTCCTTGACAGGGCAGGCAGGATAAAGTACAAGATTCTCGGCGAGGCATCGGAGAAGACCCTGAGAAAACTGGTCCTGAAACTGCTCTGATATCATGAAAGGTGTCAATCATGCTCGATAACAATGCAGGTCAGAAGGAACGCGGAGAAACGATCCGGGTTCGAAGACTTCCCAATGCTCACGGCATCGCAGCAGCGGCGCTCATTGTCCTTATTGCTCTGTTTTCTCTGTCTGCGTCTGCCGGAGGAGGAGAAAAAAAGGTGCTCAAGCCCTCCCCCCGGGACAAATGCACGGTCTGCGGCATGTTTGTGGCAAAATATCCTGACTGGGTCGCCAGTATTGCATTTGGGGACGGATCTGCAGCATTCTTTGACGGTCCAAAGGATATGTACAAATACTATCATAACCTCACGAAGTACAACTCTGCGAAAAAAAAATCGGATATCCGTACCATGCAGGTGTCTGACTATTATTCCCTCGAGCCTATCGATGCGTTTAAGGCATATTATGTCATGGGGAGCGATGTCTATGGTCCTATGGGCAGGGAGCTTATCCCTTTTGCCCTTGAAGCTGATGCTGCCGAGTTTCTGAAGGACCACGCGGGGAAAAGGATCGTGACATTCCGGGACATAACTCCGGAATTGCTGAAGGACCTCCAGTGACCGGTCGGACATGTCGCAGCAATAGACTTGCCTGCGGGATGGTCGCGTGAGAAGGTCTGTGGCGTACCTTTCCTGCCTGGGCTTCCTGTTCCTGCTGTTAATCAGTATCTTTATTCATGCACGGGTTGAGCAGGGGCATGCTGCTTCCCGGCTGAACGAGATGACACGGCTTGTACAAGAGCTGGAACTCACCGACCTCTGCCTTTTTACCGAGGCACGGTATACGAGGCACCCCACACAGGCTGATCTGCAGACGCCCTTTCAGGATCATCCGATGGCCATGGAACACTTCCCTTCCGGCTCCTTTATGAAAATACCAGAGGGGATAGGCAGGAGGGGAGGGCATGAAGCGCTGGATCAATAAGCAGAAGAATATTATTGATTTCACCCTCTCTTCGCTTCTCAGACGCAAAGGCAAGAATACAGCCCTGTTCATCGTCTATACGGTCCTTGTTTTCCTGCTCTCTTCGGTCATGTTCTACACGCATGCCCTGAAAAAGGAGGCTTCGATCATTCTTCAGAGTACACCGGACATCGTTGTCCAGAGGACCGTGGCCGGACGGCACGACCTTATACCGACGAGATACGCTGAAGAGATCCGCAAGATCAGGGGTGTAAACGATGCTGTGCCGCGGCTCTGGGGATATTATTACGATCCCCAATCCCGCGCCAATTTCACGCTCATGGTACGTGAAAGCCACCCACTTGCTGCAGGAGATATCAGTATCGGAAGCGGGATATCCCGAACCCTCAAGGTATTTCAGGGCGACATGATGACCTTCAGGACGTTTGACGGAGACCTGCTGACGCTGCAAGTAGCTGATATTCTTCCCGCGGAATCGGAACTCGTCTCGTCAGATCTTATCCTTATGTCTGAGGAGGATTTCAGATTCCTCACCGGCATGGCAAGAGATAGCGCCACGGATGTGGTTGTGCGGGTGAGGAATCCGAAGGAATTTAAGACCGTTGCCGCCAAGATCGTCACTATGCTGCCTGATTCGCGCCCTATCTTGAAGGATGAGATATTGAGGACCTATGATTCGGTCTTTGACTGGCGGTCAGGCATGGTGGTGCTGGTCATCTTCATCGCTGTTTTGGCGTTCATCATCTTCTCCTGGGATAAGGCATCCGGCTTGAGCGCTGAAGAACGCATGGAAATAGGCATCTTGAAGGCGGTCGGATGGGAAACAGCGGATGTCATCAATATGAAAGTCTGGGAGGGGACAGCCATATCACTCACTTCGTTTTTGTCCGGAGTGATTCTCGCCTACATTCATGTCTTCTCTACGGCAGCACCGCTTTTTGCACCGGTACTGAAAGGATGGTCTATCCTGTATCCGTCCTTCAGACTTACACCCTTTATAAACCCCTTTCAGATAGCAACGCTTTTTTTCCTGACCGTGGTACCCTATACGGTTGCCACAATTGTTCCTTCATGGAGGGCAGCAACAATCGATCCTGATCTCATCATGCGGTCTTAGAGAAAGATCTGCCCAGGCAAGAGGCAGCGGGATTCATGATGACAGGCCCGGTGGTAAATATTTTTGGGAAGAGGCGGAGCAAGACCGTTCGCCTTGTCCTGCAGATGAACCTTATCGAAGTGATGACGGCACCTGCTGTTGTCAGCGGTCACGCTCCGCAGTATATGTCTGTTCTTCAGTCGGCCGGGATATGACGATCGTTCCGGATGGGGGGGGGAATCTCCGTATCAAATGCATTGCTGAGCGTGCAAGGAGATATTCCCCCGACGTAGGCCGGACCATTCGTGATGACCAGAGGGATTATGGTGTGCGATTTTATTGTGTATAAATTTCCGGATAATTGAGTATAGTAAAAATACGTGCAGTGCGCTAGGCTGCAGATGCTACATATAATAAGGAGGCTTAGATCGTGAAACAGGTTCTGTTAGTAATGATTGCATGTATTCTTCCCCTTCAGGCATGTGCTACTCCTGCCCAGGTAAGTGCGCCGAGCGCCGAGGACAATGACCTTGATAGCCGGGCATACTGTCGTAGCCTGTCCAAGGCAAAAGGAGGCGATTATCGGGTCGAAGAATATTGCCAAATCGATGAATATCAGGCACAGCAGAATATAAAGTCAATGCAGGTCCCTTCGGATACGGAGAAGAAATGCAGGAAGATTGCAAAGGATGCAGGCGGCAGCTATCAGGTCATGGAGAAGTGCATTCTGAAGGAACTGAAAGACAAGGGCAAATAGGCAGGAGGAAGTGAAAGAGGCGATGCCTTAGAATAATTCAGCATGTCTTGGCCTTCTCTCAGAAGCCGTTTCAGATTTGCAGGAAGAAGGCCAGGCTTGCTGGCAATGCAGCAGCGATGACAATAACTGGTCAGGCCAGAGATGATGTTCTAGCTGCCAGAGCGAACGGGCCTGTTGCCGGTGAGAACATTCCGGCATGACAACATAGGTCAGAGCTTACGAAGGATTGCGAGTGAAAGGGAATAATCTTCAATTCAGAAACGACGTTTTCAATTCATGGACCATCGCCTTCATGACAAATCGTGAGAGTCTTATCCGGTCGTGTCTTGGGACATCGACAAATTCAATGCCGACGTTATACCGTTTTCTGTTGTTCAGGAAGGACTCCCGGCATGAGGCAACCCTTCCCTGACAGCGGATAATGTTGTCGTCCTCCGGGAAATTAAATGCCCAGAAAAATCGTCTCTCCGGCAGAAGCTGCTGATCGGCCTCGACGAGCATGCCACCGCTGCTTATCTGTCGTATCGGATATTCCCGAAAAACATTAAGGACTGTCTTCCGGGGGGTGGCTATCTGCAATCTCTTGCCGCTGAATCGCCGTTCATCCTTCTCTGAACATTCTCCCAGAACCTGGACCATCTCCTGCCCCTTTTCCGTCAGAACGGATTCGAATTCCAGTCCGGTCATGTAAATGGGGACAGAGTCCTGATCATTGCCCTTTTGATTGCCGACTAGCCTGGCCCACCGCACCGTTCCCTTATTGTTAATCTGCCGTCCACCGATGTTGAACTTGATTGAATATTCATCATCGATGTTCAAGGATTGCGTGGTAGATAAGCGTACGCCGCGGATTCCCATATCAAGAATTTTGCATTCACTGGTAAAAATGGTCCGAGCCTGGACATGAAGATGCTCAAGATCGACTCTTTGGTGGCGCCTTCTTGTAGATTGGTAATCCATCACGTGACGCTGATACCCCCATATTTCTCATGCGACAGCGTACAGCACCATTACGTGGTGAAATTATATCAAATTACCTTCGTTGTGAATACCCTATTTCTCATAGGCCATCTGCAAACGTTCCACCATGAACGGCGGCATATAACCGCTCGGCACGGTTCCCCGGGCACATGTGAGGGCTCTTTGCCGGATACACTACCTCAAGTCGTCCTATTCAAAGAGGGCGATGCAAGGCTTTTCAGTTCGTGCATGTCTCATAAGCAGCGCTTGCACGTTCGGCTGCCAACGGAAATGCCTGCAGCAGTAGCCGTGGAAAGAGCAATGTCAGGGCTGGTTGAAAAGCCCGCGTCGTCGCCTGATGGGCAAGAATGCTATGAGCCCCTTTCGGGGCCCAGAGGAGAGAATTAAGGGGTGTGAGGACTGATATACTTATATCATGAGCTCTCCTACTGACATGTGATCAGAATCACAAGACTCTTTCGAATAATGAGCTAGGCGAAGAGGTCATGCTGAATATCGATGTTATTGATTATTTCTTAAGATACTGAAGGTTATTATCCCGCTGCAGATAAACTCGCAGGCATATTTCCGGGCGCTGGGGGTTCACGTACCAGAACAGACCCCGAAAGCTTACGCTTCCGGGGCTTGTTCTGTTATGTGATGCTGACTATTTGTTTACTGCTTCTTTGAAGGCCTTGCCGGCGGAGAACTTCGGTACTTTCCGTGCAGCGATCTTTATCGCCTTGCCGGTCTTGGGGTTTCTGCCGGTCCGTGCCTTTCTGCGGGACAGGGAGAAGGTGCCGAAGCCGACAAGAGAAACCTTATCGCCCTTCTTGACTGCCTTTGTGACTGCATCGATAGCCGCATCGAGTGCTTTGCCTGCAGCTGCCTTGCTGCAGTCTGCTGCAGCAGCCATCTTTTCAACCAGTTCTGCCTTTGTCATGATGATCCTCCTCAGTAGTGTATTATCCTGAAAATCAGGTATTTCTCTGCTATCAATCCTATTGAATTGAAGCATTTATGTCAATATGAAAAGTATTCTACATGAAGTGATCTAAGATTTTCATCCGCATAGGGCAACAATTATTCCGGCTGCTCTTGTCGACAAAGGCTTGCGGTTCTTCTTCATCATGATACAGAAAGCATTGTATAAGGTTGTATGATCATGATGAAGCACATCAGAAGGTGCAGCCTGAACATAGAATAGATGCAGCCACATACCGAGTTGTCGCCGGATAGATCATGCACAAAAGAGCTACAACTGCATACCGTTGAACTGTATAGTGCAACAGCTTATCAGGCTACATCTCCATGCGGGAATGTAATGGTTCAATGATACAATAAGGCCATGGACGCGATGACACTGCTCGGTATGGCGGCCGGAACTCTTACGACAGTCTCCTTTCTGCCGCAGGTGATCAGAACGTGGAAGACGCGGTCCACGAAGGACTTATCGACCGGGATGTTCTCAATGTTTTGTGCCGGCATATTCCTTTGGATTTTGTATGGCTTTTCGATCAAATCTCTGCCGGTCATTGTCACCAATATCGTCACGTTCTTCCTTGCATTCATTATCCTGGTGCTCAAGCTGCGCAACGGGTGATAGGGCCTGATGATGCGGGGTCGCTCTAAGAGCCTTTGGCCCAGAGACACTGAGTCAGCGAGAAGCATACAGGAAGCCCTTGCAGGACATGTATCACTTCAACCGTTGAAAAGGAGTCCGAGGACGATAGCCGGGGTTGACGCATGCTTTGTGCATGAAAACATCGTTGCTGCAGCTTCGCTCTTTAGCTATCCCGACCTTGAGCACCTTGATGATGCAATTATTAAGGAAAAAGCAAGGTTCCCCTATGTGCCGGGGTTTCTTTCCTTCCGGGAAGGCCCTGCAATCATAAGAGCCTTAAAGAAGTTGCAGATACAGCCGGATGTGGTGTTATTTGACGGTCAGGGTATAGCCCATCCCCGAGGGTTGGGCATAGCATCACATGTCGGCGTCATGCTCGATATCCCAACTATAGGATGCGCTAAGTCGAGGCTGGTGGGAGAATTTAGCGAACCGGGACCATTCAAAGGAGATTGGAGCCCTTTGTATTGTCAGGGTAGGATAATCGGCGCAGTGCTAAGAACGCGGAACAGGGTCAGGCCGTTGTTCATATCTCCGGGTCATCGGATAGATCTGCGTTATTCGATCACGATCGTTCTTCAGGCGCTGTCGTCGTACCGGTTGCCGGAGCCGATACGGTGTGCTGACCATATTGCACGAATGGAGGCGCAGAAGGAGGCACATCATGAACCCTAGGGAAAAAGTCGCTGTTGTGACGGGTGGAGGACAGGGTATCGGCAAGGCAATAACCAAGGCGCTACTCGAGCACGGATATGCGGTGGTCATAGCGGAATTGGATAGTGAGGCAGGCACGGAAACAGAAAGGCAATACTGTGCACTTGGCCCTCTAAGGTTCGCGCATGCCGATGTTGCCGATGAGGATTCAGTGAAATCCGTGATCCGCGACACGGTGCGTCATGCCAAACGTATAGACCTTGTCGTGAACAATGCCGGCATCTCGGCTAACAGGCCCCTGACATCTTTGTCTCTCAAGGAATGGAACAGGGTGATCAGCGTTAACCTCACGGGTGCATTCCTCTGTGCCAAACATGCTGCTCCTTATCTGAAGAAAGCAGAAGGTTCGATCATAAATATTGCCTCAACGCGGGCGCTCATGTCCGAGCCGAATACCGAGGCATACTCAGCATCAAAAGGCGGCATTGTTGCAATCAGCCATAGCCTTGCCCTGAGCCTCGGTCCGCATATACGGGTGAACTGTATCTGCCCGGGGTGGATCGATGTGTCAGGCTGGAAGAAGAAACGTGCCGTAAAGAGGGGCAGACTGTCACGGGAGGACCACGGTCAGCACCCTTGCGGAAGGGTGGGGAAACCTGAGGATATAGCCTCTCTCGTGCTGTATCTCGCATCTCCGGCCGCAGCGTTTATCACCGGGGCAAATTTTGTGGTTGACGGCGGCATGACCCGGAAGATGATCTATGTGTGAAGCAGACAGAAGACAAACATTCTCGGGAGAGCACTGCCGACTCCCTGAATAGCAGAAAGGGAATCTTATGAGCATTTCCCCCTGAGTCCATACCGGTGATATCATCTGCGGAAAGGTGTTTTATGGAGGTGAGACTCTTATGGCGTGCTCCAATTGTGATGACTTCAATGGGGAATAGTCAATCAGAAGAAAGGGACCGGTGAACCGCGGGCAACTTGGCTAAGAGTATAATGCACACTTCTCCCTTTAATATAAGCTTCACAATTATTCATAATCCGTTCATCATTCTTCATTTTGGTGAGGCATAGTGGGCGCTATAATAAAGATAAGATTTGGATGGAGAGGTGGTAATATGAATACTGTCAAGTTTCTGATGAGGAGTCTTTTATTCGTTTCCATTGTCAGTGGTTCGTCTTACGCAAGTGATATGAGATGCAATGATCGATTAGTGTCGCTCGGCGACTCGAAAGCCGAAGTTATTGCGAAATGCGGTGAACCTGTGTTTTCTAATGTTGTTGCATATGAGAAAGATAGAACAACAACTGATAATGTTCACGCAGTTGAAATCGCTCTTGAGCAATGGACATACAATCTGGGGCCAAATACTTTCTTGAAGATACTAACCTTCAGAGGTGGGGAATTGGTAAGCATAGAAGACGGGCAAAGAGTTTCTGAAGATGCGGATAACACGAAGAGGTTTACAGCTTCCATAGGAGATACGCAAGCGGACATACTACAAAGATATGGGCAGCCACTTTATAAAGAAGTAGTAAGTGTGGAATCCACGCACTATAAATCATCCCTTCAGTTGGATGGCGGAAAGACAATGCAAACGACCGATGAACTTCTTGAACAGTGGTCCTACAGCTTTGGCCCCGGCACTTTTCTAAAAGTGCTCACGTTCAGGAGCGGTCGACTTGTCAAGATAGAAGACGGCGGACGTCAATAAAGACAGTTTCAGTTTCTCAAAATTGCGTAAGACTTGCGGTAATGCTGAGGGGAGATATCTCATGGCCTTCCTGATATCAATACGCCGACAGCATGCTCAAATGGTGTGGAGTGTTCTTGTAAGTCTGGACGGGCCACGAGAGCAAATATATACATTTGTATATAAAGCGAGGGTAATCGGAGATATTTGAGGTGCTGGTTTCGAATATTTGGAGAGAAGCCACGATGCAATTTTGCTCGGTTGTTGCATCCTTGTGTTGCGCGTTTCTATCAGTTACTTACGGATTGGCTTATTCAGCTGATGCTTCTAAGGAAGCCGTCATTGAAACAGGGGTCTCGTTGCCTGATGGATTTGTCTCACTGAATTACGATCCTAAGAAAAAATCCCTATCAGGCACATTTGTGTACCAAGGCACGAGAGTTCGTCTCGAAACGAGGCGTGGACTGGAGACACCGCTCCAGTTGCGTATGGCTGACCCTGAGACCCCTTTGTATGAAATTGACGTGCTCATCTTCGATGAAAGAGGAGTTCCATTTCTGATCCAGTCAGGTGGCCACGAGCTTATGGCAGATTGGGAAGCCCCTGATAAAGCTGTTGGCATTGATATCGGGCAAGACACCGCAGCGATCAATAAGAATTGGCAAGCCGCAAAAAAAATGATCGAAGATCTGAAACCCGTTAAATTCCGGCCCGAGTTTATGCCGGAATATGAAGCTATTATTAACCTTTTATCAGGCGTCGAGGACGCATTAACGCCCGAATTATAGAAATCCCTTTGATCGAAAGTACTGATGATGGTTCCGTGATCCAAGCGCATGGGGACGATGTGTTATTGGCATCCTGCCTTTAGGCAGAGTTCCCCTGGAATTCCGCAGCAGGTTAAGCTTCACATGCCTATTGACTCGATGAAGTCGCATCGCTGTAATGACGGAGGCGGCATTTAATCCAGGAGGTTAATGGCAAGTCATAACCACACAAATCTATCCGGAATACTAGGACCTATTGCTCGTTATGGCGAAGAAGGCTGAATATTTTTCCTTCTGTCACGTGACTCATGGATTGCGGACATGCCATTGTCGAGAAAGCCCCGAATTCTTGTAAAGGAGAGATGAATGGTAGATTCATATCCTAAGACGTTGCCTGCATATTCATGCAGAGGAGAGCGAACCCTCCATTTGTGTAAGGAGTAATGGCAAATGCCTCGTTGTTCAGGTGCAGGAACTTGCATTGTTCGGAGGAGTCCACCGGCATCAGCGGAGATACTAAAGCCACGTTACCTTTGGCTCATGCTTTGCCGGTCTTTCAGGGTAATCTCTCGGATATCCCAGGAGTATCGGTCCGTAGACCTTTTCCTCTTCCTGCAGTGCAAGGATGCCCCTGACCTCGGCATCCTCCGTTACCATGGCACCGAAACCCACCCAGCAGCTGCCGAGGCCGAGCGAATGGGCTGCAAGCATCATATTTTCACAGGCTAATGGGCAGGAATGGTCTGCGTATCTGCCGGATCCGATCACAAAGACGATTACAGGCGCAGAATAGTAAACCGGGTCTTTGAGCTCAGCATAGCGCTTCTTGATCATCTCATAGCGTTCCGGGTTTACATCTTTAATCATTTCCAGGATCTTCTGTGCGTTCGGCAGCGCAGCTCGGAGCAGCGTTTCCTTGATCTTTGTCTCCTCTACCACGACAAACCGCCAGGGCTGGCTGTTCATCGCCGATGGAGCTTCGTTGCCCGCCTCGATGACCGTCCGGATTGTTTCCCGGGAGACAGGTCGTGAATCGTACGATCTCACAGACCGTCTTTTCCGTATTGCGTCGATCACTGCATTCATATCATCCTCCCGCTGCTTTTTTTATACCCTACCGCAAACCGGTCAATTTGTGAAGAGGTGCGCTCACGGCATGCCATGGGAAGCTCTGAAAAAAAACTTCAGCATGCCCTGAAATATCAGACCAGCAGCAAGGGATTCCTTGATTTTCGTTCCTGCCAGACAATACAATTAAGGCCATGGAGATCAAGATCCAGGGTGGCAAAAGCATTGTAGCAGAGCCCGGCAAGAGTGTATACCAGGCGCTGCGGGACAACGGCGTATACCTTGTGGCGTCCTGCGGCGGCAAGGGCGTCTGCGGCAAATGCCGCGTGAAGATTGTTGAGGGAACCTACAAGACGGAATCTGCGGCAAAGCTGAAGAAGAAGGACATCGGCGAGAAGATCGTCCTCGCGTGTACGACCTTTCCGGAGGAGGACATCCTGATCGATATCCCTGAGGATTCGAAGCTCGTCATTGGCGATAAGATCGCGGTCACCAAGTCTCACGGACTGCTCGAGTTCCTCCGGGCAGAGGAGCCGACGCTCTCCCCGATGGTAAGGAAGATACTGCTTACCCTTATGCCGCCGTCCATCGAGGACAATCTCAGCGATCTCGAACGAATTAAACGGGCGCTTGCTGAAAACGGGATACAGGGGATGCGCTTTTCCCATGGCTTTGTGCAGAACATGGCAGGGTCGCTGAGGCAGCATACCTGGAGCGTATATCTCACCTACACCGAGAATCTGGAAGCGATATCCGTAGTCTCACCCGAGCGGGCGCGCCACTATGGCCTGGCCGTGGATATCGGCACGACGACGGTGGTTGTCTATTTGGTCGATTGCACAGACGGCACCCTTCTGGATTCCGGGGTTACGTATAACTCGCAGATGCGTCACGGGGATGATGTGATCACGAGGATTATCCACGCCACCGAGGGCGGGGCTTTGACTGAACTCAGAACTGCCGTGATCACCGACCTGAACGGCCTGCTCAGCCCCATGATCGAAAGGAACCGCATCAACAGGGATGATATTGACTGTGCTGTCATATCCGGCAATACGACCATGGCGCAGCTCTTCTGGGGCATTGATCCGTCATCCATACGCGAAGAGCCTTATATTCCTACGGTGAATGACTACCCGGTCTGGAAGGCCGGTACGGCGAAGATGCAGATCAATCAGCAGGCGCCGGTCTATACCATGGCCTGTGTGGGCAGTTATGTGGGCGGCGACATCACTGCCGGCGTTCTGGCCTCAAAGATGCATAGAAACGCCGAGGTAGCGCTTTTTATGGATATCGGTACCAACGGTGAGATCGTGGTGGGCAATAACGAATGGCTTATCACCGCGGCGACGTCCGCCGGCCCCTGCTTCGAGGGGAGCGGAATTCGTCACGGCATGCGGGCGACGGACGGGGCGATAGAGTCGGTGAAAATAGATCCGGAAACGTTCGCAGTCGAGCTGGGAGTGATCGGCAATGCACCACCCGTGGGCATCTGCGGGTCAGGTATGATCGATACTATATCAGAGCTCTTTTTTGCCGGCATCATAGATCAGAAAGGCAAGTTTGTGAGAGATCTGAACATTGACAGGATCAGGATCGAGGACGAAGGACCTGAGTTTATCCTTCACCGGAGCGAGGAGAAGGATATTATATTGACCGAGGCCGACATCGAGAACATACTGCGGGCGAAAGCGGCAATCTATGCCGGCATGTCGGTGCTTCTGAAGGAAGTCGGCCTTTCCCTCGATATCGTTGAACGGATTTACATCGCAGGCGGGTTTGGCAATTATCTGAACATTGAAAAAGCTATCATGATCGGGATGCTCCCCGATATGCCGAAGGAAAGATTTTCCTTTATCGGCAACACCTCGATCGCAGGCGCTTACCTCTGTTTACTCTCTGAGAAAATGCGCCGGGAGGCCGAGGATATTGCGCGGAAGATGACCTATGTCGAACTTTCCGTGTCGAGGGGTTTCATGGATGAGTATATGTCAGCGCTGTTTCTTCCCCACACTGACATCGACCTTTTTCCTTCCCTGAAAGAGAAATACGGCAAAGTCCTATAGCCCTCCGAGCGGAAGGTTGAAAGATTGCGGGCAGAGGAACGGCATGGTCATGCCGATAGTATCTCTTGCCGGACGTAGCATGCGGTAAAGAAGGAACTGACGACGGATAGCGACGTTGACATCGCAGCGGCGATCAGACGTTGTCGCCGGCGTACTTACGGGGCTACCAGCATATTGTCAATAAGGCGCGTGCTGCCCAAGCGTGCTGCAATCGCCAGCAATACCTTTCCAGCTATCTCAGGGGTCTCCTCCAACGTCTCAGGGCTGAAGACTGAGGCATAATCAATGCCAGTGAGCAGGGCCTCTTTTGAGAGCTCTGCCTGCATGATAGCACGCACCGCTTCTCCGGAGCGCGCTCCTGCCTTCACGGCCGCAGAGGCCTGGGAGAGGGCGCGATAGAGAGTCGTTGCAGCTGCCCGCTGCTCCTTGCCGAGGTAAGCGTTGCGCGAGCTCATGGCCAGACCGTCGTGCTCACGTATGGTCGGACAGACAATGATCTCCACATCAAGGCCGAGATCCTTTGTCATCTTCCGAATAAGTACGGTTTGCTGATAGTCTTTCTGACCGAAATACGCCCGTGTCGGCCTGAGGATTATCAACAGCTTTGCCACAACGGTCAAGACGCCCCTGAAATGACCTGGACGATATCGACCGCACATTTTTTCTGACAGTTCTTTTACTTCGACCACCGTGGCAAATCCTTCAGGGTACATGAGCGTCTCTGCCGGCAGGAAAAGGATATCAACGTCTTCATTGCGAAGCTTCTCGATGTCTTCATCTACGGTTCGCGGATAGCGGGAAAAATCCTCGGAAGGGCCAAACTGCAGGGGATTCACAAAGATGCTCACTGCCGTAATGGCATTTTCTTCTTTCGACATCCGGACCAGACTCAAATGACCTTCGTGGAGTGCCCCCATGGTCGGCACGAATCCCAAGGTTCTGCCGCGCACGAGATATTCGCGCGACGCTTCCCGCATGATCCTCGGAATCCGGATGATCTCCATTTTTTCTATTCTTCCCTTTTGGATATTTCCTGCATGAGTTCACGCAGCAGGTTCTTTTCCTTTACGGTCTTGACTACCTTTCCCTTCCTGAAGAGAATCCCGCTGCCTTTGCCACCTGCAATGCCGATATCTGCTTCCCGGGCTTCACCGGGACCGTTTACCACGCATCCCATAACCGCGACCGTGACCGGCCTTTCCACATCCTTCAGCCCCGACGCAACCTTTGCAGCTAGTCCTCTGATGTCGATCTGGCATCTCCCGCAGGTGGGACAGGAGATGACGTTTGCGCCTTTCTGTCTGAGGCCGAGGGACTTGAGGATTTCATAGGCAACGCGTACTTCTTCAGCCGGGTCTGCGGAAAGAGAAACCCGCATGGTATCCCCGATGCCTTCGGCCAGTAATATGCCGAGCCCCACCGAACTCTTTATGATGCCGGTGAAGGAAGGGCCGGCTTCTGATATGCCGATATGCAGAGGATAGCGGAATTTCTTCGAAAAAAGACGGTATGCCTCGACCGTAGTCGGCACATTAGATGCTTTGAGCGATACCTTGATCTCCCGAAAATTCATGCTCGCGAGGATATCGATATGCCCAGCGGCGCTTTCAACGAGGGCCTCGGGGGTGGGATGACGATATTTTTCGAGCAGCTTTCTGCTCAGCGATCCTGCGTTCACACCAATACGGATCGGAATCCCGCGTTCCCCGCATGCTGTTACGACTTCCGCCACTTTCCAGCGAGCCCCGATATTGCCAGGGTTTATGCGCAGACCGTCCACTCCCTGGCGAATTGCTTCTAATGCAAGTCTCCAATCGAAATGAATGTCCGCAATGACGGGAATGGATATCGACTGCTTTATATCGCCTAGAGCCAGAGCTGCCTGCATGTCAGGGACAGCAACCCTGATGATTTCGCAACCAGCCTTTGCGAGCCGTCTGATCTGCCGCACTGTTGCTGCGGCATCACGCGTGTTGGTCTTTGTCATTGATTGGACCGTTATCAGGCTCCCGCCGCCGATCGAAACCGTGCCGACATGAATCGTTCTTGTCTTTTTACGAAGAGGGGGATGCATTGTTTCCTTCCACAGGGGTATGTTTCATTTCCTGTTTCTTTGCGCGGTACAGACGAACGTTTTCTGCATGCTCCGTCTCGCTCTCGGCAAAGCGGTGCGATCGGTCATCCTGGGCTACAAAGTACAGGTATGGTACATTCTCCGGATAGAGGGCGGCAATGATAGATTTAAGACCCGGCGATGCTATGGGGCCGGGGGGAAGACCTTTGATGCGATAAGTGTTATACGGGGTCTTTCTCTTGAGGTCATTCAGCGTGATCTTCTCCTTAGAGCTCTTTACCCCGTAAATGGACGTAGGGTCAGCCTGAAGCATCATATGCTTCTTCAGTCGGTTGTGGTATACCGCGGAGATGGTGCTGCGCTCCGCGTCAATAACTGCCTCTTTTTCTATGATTGATGCGAGTGTCAGAACCTGGTTCTCGTTCATGCCGAGTTCCTGCGCACGGGAGATGAACGTGTCAGTGTATTTTTCGCGCATCCGGAAGATCATGGTATCGAGGGCATCTTCAGCATCCATGCCTTTGGGAAAGGTATAGGTATCGGGAAAGATATATCCTTCTACACTGGGTGCTGAGATGCCATGATATTCCAGGAGGTCGCGGTCTTTGGCGAGTTCCAGGAATTCTTCGACTGACATGATCCCCGTCCTCGCAAAGGCGTCGGCGATCTCAGGGAGAGAATCTCCTTCGAGGACCCGTATCTGGTATTCGATGATCTTACCCTTGAGAAGGTACTTCAGGATCTTGAAGGGGCTCATGCCGGACCAGAGCGAATAGAAGCCTGCCCGTATTTTTCTGTCAGTTCCGCTCAGTCGGGCTGCAAGGAGAAATATCCTGGTGTCCCTGATCAGTTTTTCCTTATGAAGGATGCCAACAGCCTGCCTGAATGTGGTGCCCTTCGGGATCTCGATCTCCAATTGTCTGCTCGTATTCTGAACGGGCAGGAACAGCTCTGCAGCAGCATACAGAAGGAAGATCAGGAATATGGCAGAGCAGATGAAAAAGATATTCTTTTTCATGATACTGTAGCATGACAAAAAAGAGCGGTTATGTAAAGAAGAGAGGAAAAGAAGAAGGCGGGGCAATACCCCGCCTTCCGGATGTTCTATGATTCCCTGTCTTAATACATGCCGCCCATGCCGCCACCAGGAGGCATAGCAGGCATTTCAGGTTTCTCCTCAGGAAGATCGGTTATCATGACCGACGTTGTCAGCATGAGGGAAGCAACGGACGCGGCGTTCTGCAGAGCACAGCGCGTGACCTTTGTAGGGTCAACGATACCTGCCTTCAGCATGTCCACATACTCCTCTACACCTGCATCAAATCCGTAATTGGCGTCTTTTGAGCTCTTGACCTTATCGACAATGACAGAGGGCTCAAGTTCCGTATTGTTGATGATCTGCCGGATGGGCTCTTCAAGTGCCCTCTTTATGATGTCAACGCCGACCTGCTGGTCATGGTTATCAAGCTTCATGTTTTTGAGCGCACCGAGGCAGCGGAGAAGCGCGACGCCACCGCCGGGCACAATACCTTCCTCGACTGCCGCACGGGTGGCGTGAAGCGCATCCTCAACACGCGCCTTCTTTTCCTTCATCTCCACTTCCGTAGCCGCGCCGACCTTGATCACCGCGACGCCGCCTACCAGCTTGGCGAGACGCTCCTGCAGCTTCTCGCGGTCATAATCGGACGTCGTCTCCTCTATCTGTCC
>DKBH01000120.1 GCA_002451165.1 Nitrospiraceae bacterium UBA6905 | reverse complement strand
AACTGACGTTCCCGCATGCGGAACTCTTTTGCATGGAGCCTGCGGCGTCCGGAACCGGATGCGGTCCGGAGATCTGCATGGAGCATTTCATGATAGACAATGAACTCCACAAAATAGGAAGGGACAGAGCGTCTGTCCAATACGGGGTTGATGCGCACGATATTGGTTGTGTTGCAGTAACTGCCCAGGGTGATCCTGCGCGGCCTTCTGCCGCAGCGGCTCTTCCCCCAGGTAATACCTGCCGTGATGCGGCTGTTAAAATATTCCCGGTTCACGCGGTTAAAGATATCGGACAGGCAATGTACTGTCCCGTGGGGCTTTAATATCAAGCGGCGGCAGGCAGGATGTTCGGGGCGTGAGCTGTTTGCCCTGATAAAATCCCGTATCAGCGGTCTGCATTCTTTCCTGCCGGCAATAAATCCGGCAACAGCCCGGAGAACCTCATCTCCGGCGTCGAGAAACATGCGGTGGAGTCGTACGGCTACGACCCCATTCTTTTTTGTCATCGATAGCATACTTGTTGCGTTGTCGGTCAAGGTCAGGGAAAGGGTCTTCCCTGAAAGACCGTTGAGACGTTCATGAAGGATTGAGGCGTCCTGGTCAAAAGGCAGGGTCAACTGTCCGGCCGGCACCGGCAGCGACACCCTTCTTCTATTCATCACCAGAAGGTTTTTTAGGCTGCGTACTGTCCATATTCAGTTTTTCCCAGCGATACCAGAAGGTCTTATAGCTCATACCCAGCAGTTTGGCGGCCTTTGCGACGACGCCATGCGATTTTGCCATGGCTTTCCTGAGAAGGTCTTTTTCCAATTCATCGAAATCGATCCCTTCTTCCGACAGGTCGAAGTCAAAGGAGGATATCGGCTGTGATCTCCTGAGTTCGCTTTGTATATCGCTCAGACGTATGGTTGCATGGTCGCTCAGAATCACCGCCCGCTCAATTACCGATTCAAGCTGCCGGATATTGCCGGGCCAGGCATACTCCGTGAGCGCTTTCAGCGCTGCAGATTCGAAACTTCCGATCCTTTTTCCGAACTCACGACTGTATTTTGCCCTGAAGAAGTCGGCCAGTTCCGCAATATCCTCCTTCCGTTCCCTAAGGGGAGGGAGCGGGATGGTGACCACCTTCAGTCGGTAGTACAGGTCTTCGCGGAAGGAATTCTTTGCAAGCTCTTTTTCGAGGTCCTTATTGGTCGCCGTGATGATCCTGACATCTATTTTGATAGGGTCCTTGCCGCCGAGCCTCCGTATCTCGCGGTCCTGGATAATACGCAGAAGCTTGGACTGCATCATCAGCGGCATGTCGCCGATTTCATCCAGGAATAGAGTGCCGCTGTTTGCAGCCTCGAAAAGCCCTGTTTTCCGGGCAGTTGCGCCGGTGAAGGCGCCCGGCTCATAGCCGAAGAGCTCGCTCTCAAAAAGGTTTTCCGGAATGGCAGCGCAGTTCAGCGCGATAAACGGCCTCGACTTCCGGGGGCTGTTGTAATGGATAGCCCGTGCGATAAGCTCTTTTCCGGTGCCGCTTTCTCCGATGATCAGCACAGTTGCAGGACTGCCCGCAACTTTTTTCACGATGGCGATGGCCTCCCGCATTTTCTGCGACCTACCGACGATCCCCTCCATGCGAAAACGGTCATAGAGCTCTTGCTGGAGCTGAAGGTTTTCCTTGAGGAGGCTGGCATGTTCGGCAGCGCGACGCACGGTGATGAGCAGTTGGTCCTTCTCGAGCGGCTTCTGGAGATAGTCAAAGGCCCCTTTCTTCATGGCCTCGACCGCAGAACCCACGGTGCCGTGAGCTGTCATGACGATGAACATACCCGGGGAGCTTTCCGCACGTGCAGTTTCAATGAACTCAATGCCGTCCATGCCTTCCATCTTGAGATCTGTCAGGATCACATCGGGCTGGAATTTCTTCAGGGCGCCGAGCCCTTCCTCGCCCGAGGAAGCCGTAATGGTCTCATAGCCCTCATCGTCGAGTATCGTCTTCAGAATCTCCCGCTGCAGCGGTTCATCGTCCACCACGAGGATTACCGCCATGTGCCATCTCCTTTCACGATTCCCTTCCCAGGGGCAGGATGATGATGATCGTCGTTCCCCTGCCTTCGATGCTCCTGATTTCGACCTTTCCCTTATGTTCTTCGATAACCCGCTTTGTCAGGGCAAGCCCGAGCCCCAGCCCCGTGTTTTTGGTCGTATAGAAGGGGTCGCATATCCGGGACAGTCTGTCCTCGGGTATCCCGATTCCCGTATCTTCAATGCTCAGATGGAATCTGTTCTCCCTCTGATGCGTCGTTACCGTCAGCTTGCCTCCCCGGGGCATTGACTGGAACGCGTTCAGGATAATGTTATAGAGGCAGGTCTTGATGAACTCCGGATCAATGAAAAGCTCCGCGGTAGTCTCATAGGTCCTGATAATGTCTATCTTTTCCTTCTGTGCCTTGGCGGCGACAAGATCGATCACATCGTCAACCAGTCTGCAGATATCGGTCAGACGGCGGTTCAGTTCGAGCGGCCTTCCGTATTCCAGGAAGCTCTCAGCGAACCTGCTTACCCGCTGGATCTCGTTCTTTATATTGACGATCAGCGACTCAAAGTTCTTCTGCATATCGCCTTCCGCAGGACGGTATTTCTCCCTGATCAGGTCTATCGAAAGGCTTATGAAGTTCAGCGGGTTCTTGATCTCGTGCGCAATACTGGTCGCGAACTGACCTATACCGGCCAGATGCTCCGCTTTTCTGAGCTTCTCCTCAAGGTCCCGCTGCTCCCGGAGCTTTCCGACCATATGGTTGAAGCTCTGGGCGAGATGGCCGATCTCGTCATTCCGTTCGGTCGTAAGCTCGTGGTCAAGGTTCCCCGCAGCGACGCTCTGCGCGACCGCAACGACCTTTTCGATGGGTTTTACATAGCTTCTCGACAGATACACCGTCAGCAGCATGCCGATCCCGAATACGAAACCTGCTGCTAGAATCCGCTGGAGCATGCGTTTCCTCATGAAGACCGAGAAGTCTTCGGTGTTAATGGTGAGATGTATATACCCGTAATGTTTCTCTCCGGCAACGACCGGTATGATGACATTATAGGAAAGGCCTTCGTCAGTTACCGGCTCACCGAGCTCTGCTTTGAAAATAAGCTCTTTACGCTTGGTCGTGAGGTCTTTGCCGATCTTCCGAGGGTCCGAACTCGAAATGATCTTCTCCGAATTATTGCTGATGATCGATATCTCTTTGACTCCCCGTGTATTCAGCTTCTTCATGTATCCCTGGAGGCGTTTCTCGTCCGTAGCTCCCGTACTGGTGACCTCTTCCACGCCTACCTGTATCGCCTTTGAAAGCTCTGCGGTCTGGCTCTCAAACTCACGATACATCGCCTGCTCCGTCTCAAAATAAAGGATAAAATAGACGCTCATGAGGCTGAGGCTGAGCAGGAGCATCATGGAAATAAGCTTCTGATTCAGGGAGAGTCTGAGGAAGTATTCCCGTACGTTTTTTATCATCATATCCATAGCGGTATTGTTATGGAATTTTTGGCGCTCTGTCAATGAACCTTCCTCCGAGATGCAAACACCTCCTCAGGGCAACTAACCCCGAGGAGGTGCGCAGGTTTTCGAGGGCAATGCTGATTAGTAACCGCTTGCCTTCTTCTTTGCCGGTGCCTCAGGCTTCTTCTCCTCAGCCTTCGGTGCAGGTGCAGGCTTCGTTTCTTCAGCCTTCTTCTCTTCGGCCTTTGCCGGTTCAGCCTTCTTCGTCTTCTTTGCCTTCTTTGCAGGCTTCTTCTCTTCGGCCTTCTTCTCTTCAGCCTTTGCCGGTTCAGCCTTCTTTTCTTCAGCCTTTGCAGCCGGTGTAGCCGGCTTCTCGGCAGCCTTCGGTGCGTCAGCTGCGAATGCAGCGGTTACCGCGAATGCAAACAGCAGAGCTACGATCAGAGCTAATACTTTCTTCATCAGGGTCACCTCCTTTCAGTAGTGATTTCCATACATCAATGTTCGTGCCGGCAAGACCATTAACAAATAGCGTGCCAGCAGAAATTGCAATAAAACCTGCTGGGCAGAAGGGAAATATTCCCTATTTGGGAAAGTGCCTCCTTTTTTAGGAAGGAAAATTCATGGGATGAGGCCGAGTTCTATCGCATATCTCCTGAAGAGGGAGAGCCCTCTCCAGTGTCTACTGGTGAGATCGTAGGAGATACCCTCCCAATATGCTATGAGGTCTTCCTGCGGCAGCAAGGTCTTATGCGGCCAGGCCGCCGCGGCTTCCCTGAGGCCTCTTTGTGCGTGCTTCTTGGCCATGTCGAGATGGCGTATGAACTCAGCAAGTGCCTCAGGCATTTCAGCAGCACATTCTTTCCGTACGAGCCAGAGCGCATAGGTGAACGGCAAGCCGGTATGCTGTTTCCAGAGACTCCCGAGATCATACATAAAAAGATCAGGCCACTTCAGCGACTCCTGTATCGCTTCATCGCCGATGAGCATGTATGCCGGACTTGATTGGAGAGCCGTTCCTACCGGATCAGCGGACGGTTCAAAGGTGCAGGCAAGGTTGAAGAACTTTCGGCAGATGATCTCGACCAGGGCGACGGACGTCTCGGACTGTGATGATGTGAGTATGGTCTGGCCGTTCAAAGATTCCAGGGATGTTTTGCTGAACAGCAGAATGCTTTTAATCGGTCCGTCAGCGCTGATGGAGTGGTTCCTGATGACCTGGTATCTGTCGGGATAGCGAAGATATTCGATCGATGAAGACGGGCTGATGTCGATCGCGCCATCGCGCAGCTTCCGGTTGAGTTCCGAGGGAACGCCGTCGATGATGTCGTATCTGGAGGAGCCGCCCTCCTGTTCCATCATATAGAAGATGGGGAAAAGATTGGCATAGGTGATCTTTCCGACGCGCAATTTCGAGCCTGACATTACCTTGCCCGCTCGGTCTTCATCCCTTTACGACACCCATCGGCCTGAGTCTGGCCACCTTTTTCGATATGCCGGCTCTATGCACCACATCTACAACATCAGATATATCCTTGTAGGCCTCGGACATCTCTTCTGCAAGCGTTTCCCTGCCGGCGGAACGAACGATGATCCCCTTGTCGGCCATTTCTCGCCAGATGGCACGACCCTTTGCCCTGCGGATCGCCTGATGTCGTGACATGACCCTTCCGGCGCCATGGCAGGTAGATCCGAAGGTCTCGTCCATTGCCTTCTGCGTGCCCAGAAGGAGATAGGAAGCTCTGCCCATGTCTCCGGGGATAAGCACGGGCTGACCGAGTTCTCGATATGCGGCAGGGAGCTCCGGATGGCCCGGAGGGAAGGCTCTCGTTGCACCCTTCCGGTGAACGACGAGCTTCTTTTTTTTGCCGTTTACCGTATGCTCCTCGATCTTGGCGATATTATGGGCAACGTCGTAGATGAGCTCCAGTCCCAGTTCCCTCGGGGAGGTGCCCAGTTCACGGAGTAGGGCTTCCCGTGTCCAGTGCATGATACATTGGCGGTTTGCCCAGGCATAATTTGCCGCTGCGCGCATTGCGGCAAGGTAATCCTGGGCCTCCGGGCTTGAAACGGGCGCACAGGCCAGTTCCTTATCAAAGAGCGTAATCCGGTATTTTCTTGCTGCACGCTCCATGACCTCCAGGAAATCCGTGCATACCTGATGCCCAAATCCGCGCGAGCCCGTATGAATCATGACGGTCACCTGTCCTTCATATATACCGAGGCTGTTTGCTGCCCCTGCGTCGTAGATCTCATCAACGTACTGTATTTCCAAAAAATGGTTGCCGGACCCGAGCGTGCCCTGCTGCGCCCTGCCGCGTTCGTAAGCCTTGCTGCTGATGAGCGAAGGATCGGCACCGTCGATCCTGCCGTAGGATTCGATGTGGTCAAGGTCTGCCGCGTTCCCGTAACCGTTTTCGACCGCCCACTGCGCCCCCCTGAGGAGGACCTTCCTTTCATCTTCCGGGCCGAGGCGTATCTTTCCCTTTGACCCTACCCCTGAGGGAATTTCACGGTACAGGACCTCCACGAGGTCCCGCATCCTCGGGAGCACATCCTGTTTCATCAGGTTGCTCCTGAGGAGGCGGACCCCTCAGTTTATGTCGTAGCCCACACCGCCGGGAGAGATAATGCCATCCTGAAGATCAAATGCTGCGACACCGCCGATCGTAAAGCCATAGCCTGTATGAATATCCGGCATGGCAATCGACGCCTTCACAATGCCGGGCAGTGCAGCCACATTCGCCACCTGTTCGATGGCGGAAGGCTCAAGTTCCTTTTCGAGCGTGCGGTCGACATAAATCACGCCTTTCACCAGCATGCCCTGCTTGTACCCGGCAGGCACTTCCAGTCGCGTCTCATCAATACGTATCAACCGTTCGAGGGACATGTTCCCGCCTCCTTTTTTGCTGTTGTTGTGTTAGCACTATGATATCCCCTCATGAGCGGACATGCAACGGCCTGCCTAAATATCGAATATGACTTCGGCTTCCCAATGGCCGTCTCTTTCCTGAAGCAGGAGCCGATGATAGGTGGCAGCCTTGACTAGAAGCCCTTGTTCATGCTTGCCGGGGTCGAAATCCTCTCCGAAGACCGTTGCTGAGCAGCGGCTGTCGGTCAGTTCTGTCACAGAGATCCTCCTGCCGACAAAACCGTAGGTATCGAAATGAAAGATCAGTTCATTCAACCAGGCGATGAAGAGGCCCTCGAGCGTTTCGCTTTGAGCGGTCACCGTGATATGCCGTGTCTCAGCAACACTGCGCAGTTCGGTAATGAGGCTGAACATGCCGACGCCCGCATTGGCGAAAAGTTCGGGAAGGTCCTTTCCGAAGACGCGGATGCCGGCGTCGCCGAATACATCAAGAAGTTCAAATTGCTTTATCATTGTAGTGTATATGTCAGCCCGCAGCAGAGATCTATAAGCCCGGCATACTTTGCCTTTCCTTTAACGACTGATAGTATCAGATTACCGCTGATTTTAACAGATGACAGCTTCAAGTTCGCTGCGTAACGAGACGGATAACGCTTCGTCGGGAAAACAGGATATCTCGTTCTTGTAAAAGGCAAAATGTGCAGGATATACAGTGCTGTCTACTTTCGGCACGACAATATGATGATATGCAGTGCAAAACGATCTTCGGCAGCACGCTGCATAGCATATTGCAAGGCATAGTCGAACCTATGCTGCCAAGTTCTCCGCTGAATGTCATGATTTTCTGTCTGCACCTCTCTCTTGCACAGGGGAAATTACCTCAACAGAGGAGAGCAAAGCATCCGTTCTCTGATACCTGATATGCCGCAATACGTTTCTGCTGACGAGGTGCGCTCCAAATAAGTGATTTTATGTAATACCACAGAGAGGTATTTTCCTTAGCTGCCGCATAGACGGCCGTCATAAAAGCACGATTCTGGCAAAAAGAAACTACCGACACGATGATGGCACGATACTGCCCGTCTCGGGCATATCTCGTAAATTTCAAGGTCTCTATCAGCTTATGGAAGGTGCTTGTCGGCTCAACCGAGACTTCTTCTACGGTGATGTACTGATGCCGTGGTCAATGAGAGCTGTCCATCGGGCATGCCTGTCCGGATCTCCGCCTGTGGGATCTGCATCCAGCATCAGGATCATTCTGGCACGACCATCTGCAATAAGCTCTTGTGCAGAAAGAAGACGGATTCGCGATTATCGACGGTCTGTCCCAAGAGGAGTGTTCCCTCAGTAGGTTCGGTCGGCAGACTGTTGCAAAGTATGCGTGCGAGCAGTTCTTTTTGTCTGCGCATCCTCGGCACCATCGGACCTTCGCGCAGACAGAAAGACAATCCGGCGCTTATTATCTTAAGGTACTGTTCTGTCAAGGTGTTCGGGCAGCAGGGCTGGGTCAACACAAGGCATAGGGTCGTCTGATCAGCGTGACGCTGTGAGTTGCGGATACTTTTCTCACCCTTAATCAAAGAGCGCCTTCACAAAATCCTGCGGCTCAAAGTCCTGCAAGTCGTCAATGCCTTCGCCGACACCGATAAGTTTGACCGGGATGTTCAGTTCTTTTTTTATGGCAAACACGATGCCGCCTTTTGCTGTGCCATCGAGTTTGGTGAGGGCAATACCGGTCACGCCAACCGTCTCATGGAATATCTCGGCTTGCCTGAGCGCGTTCTGACCGTTCGTGGCGTCAACGACCAGCAGCACCTCATGGGGTGCGCCACGAAGTGCCTTGTCACATACGCGCCGTATCTTCTTCAATTCTTCCATGAGAGGGCTTTTCGTGTGGAGTCGTCCAGCAGTATCGATGATGACGATATCAATACCCCGGGCCCGCGCAGCTTCAATCGCATCGAATACCACTGCTGAGGGATCCGAACCGCGCTGGTGCTTCACCAACTGTGCATGGGCCCTTTTCCCCCAGATTTCCAGCTGTTCGATAGCTGCCGCCCTGAAAGTATCCCCGGCAGCAAGAAGTACGGAATATCCCTGATCCCTGAATCTGCTGGCAAGTTTTCCGATCGTCGTGGTTTTTCCCACGCCATTGACGCCCACCGCAAGGATCACAAAGGGTTTATCTCCGAAGGGTACGAGCTTTTGTCCGAACCCGAGCAGGGAAGACAGCTCTTGTTTCAGTACGTCTTTCACTGCACCGGCCTCGCTCAATTCGCCCTTCCGGGCCTTTGCCCTGAGATGGTCCACGACCTCAGAGGCACATGTAGCACCGATATCTGCCAGAATCAGGGTCTCCTCCAGTTCTTCGAGGGTCTCGTCGTCAATAGGCTTTCCCTGAAAGATCGCTTCGACCTTCTCGACGAAGCCCTGCTTCGTTTTCGTCAGGCCCTGCTTGAGCCGCTCAAAAAATCCCATGGATCACCTCGATAGCAGATAGTGCAGTCTGAATAGGATACCAGCACCAAGCCGTTCTTTACAAATGCCGGTGCGCTAACGGATCGGTAGACCAAAGCAGGCATATCAGGTGTAGGTCAAGGCATGCTGCGCTGATTGATGGGAGCAGATGTGATACCATAAGAAAATGGAATATGCCCTGCTGAGTTCGCTGGTGATCATTTTCGGCGTTTCTGCTCTGGTGGTGTTTGTCCTCCACCGGGTAAAGATACCTTCGATCGTGGGGTTCCTTATATCGGGGGTCATCGTCGGCCCGTACGGTATCGGTCTCATTCGTGATACGCATGCCGTCGAGATGATGGCCGAAGTGGGTGTCATCCTGCTGCTCTTCACCATCGGCATTGAGTTTTCCATGGCAAAGCTTGCCCGCATCAGAAAGGCCGTTATGATCGGCGGGGGCGCACAGGTGCTGCTCACCATCGTGCTGGCTGCCCTGGCATTCTCTTTGGCGACCGGAGACGCGCGGAAGGCGGTATTTTGGGGCTTCCTCATCGCCCTCAGCAGTACGGCGGTTATCCTGAAGATTCTTGCAGATAAAGGCGAGACCGACTCCCCGCATGGGAGGGTCATGGTGGGCATCCTGATCTTCCAGGATCTTTGTGTCGTTCCTCTCATGCTCCTCATTCCCTCACTGTCGGGGGAAAGTACCGAAGTTGCTGTCGTGGCGCTGAAGATGGGCAAAGCCTTACTCATCATTGCTGCGGTGCTCTTGAGCGCGCGGTGGCTCGTTCCGGAACTTCTCCACCAAATCGTCAGCACGCGGAGCCGGGAGCTGTTCATTACAACGATCATCCTGCTCTGTCTCGGCATTGCGCTGATCACGTCACGGTTCGGCCTGTCGCTTGCACTCGGTGCGTTCCTTGCCGGACTTATCGTATCCGAGTCGGAATACGCGCACCAGGCGACATCGGACATCCTACCTTTTAAGGAAAGTTTTATCGGTCTATTCTTCGTCTCCGTCGGTATGCTCATGAATATCGGGGAGATGATAGATCACGTCGTGGCGGTCCTGCTCTCTGTCCTGCTCATCATCAGCCTCAAGACGATAACCGGTTCCCTGTCGGCCCTGCTGGCAGGTGCTTCCCTGAGGACAGCCCTGCATACCGGGCTCGGGCTCGCCCAGATAGGGGAATTTTCTTTTGTCCTCGCGGTGGCAGGCAGGGAATCAGGCCTCATATCGGAGATGTTTTACCAGATATTCCTGTCCTCTTCGGTGCTGTCGATGATGATATCCCCTATGATGCTGCATATTGCTCCTTCTGTGTCCGGCTGGATCATGTCACGAACCTTCATGACACGGCTGAACCGGATGCGAGGCGTATCCGGTGCGGAGGAACTACCGGGAGCGATGCAGGACCATATCATTATTGTCGGATTCGGTCTGAACGGCAGAAACCTTGCACGAGTGCTGAGAGAGGTGGGAATACCCTATGTGGTCCTTGAGATGAACAACGATACCGTGCGGCAGATGAAGAAAAAAGGAGAGCCTGTCTATTACGGTGACGGAACGAGCCCGGAGATCCTTCATCACATGGGTATGGAGCGCGCCCGGCTGCTCGTCGTTGCCATATCCGACCCTGCCTCCACGCGGAGGATCGTTGCTGCCGCACGTCATCAAAACCGGGAGATCTATATAATTGTCAGAACGAAATACCTTGCCGAGGTCGATGATCTCACTGCTCTTGGTGCCGACGAGGTGATACCGGAGGAATTCGAAACTTCCATAGAGATATTTGCGCGGGTACTGAACCGTTATCGATTCCCCCGCAATGTTATCATGGACATGGCGGAACGGATACGAAGCAACAGCTATACGGCGCTGAGGAGCATCGATCTTCCCCGTCGCCACATCTTTTCGGAGAATGCGCTTCTCCCCGAGATCGAGCTGGACGGCATCAGCGTGCCGGAGAATTCACCTATTGCAGGCAGAAGCATCGCAGATCTCGAAATACGGAAAAAGACGGGAGTGACTATTATTGCCGTGCGCAGAGGGAATGCGGTCACGACGAATCCGGACCCGCTGTTTCGGTTCCAGGAAGGTGATATTGTGCTGTTTACGGGCGACATAGAGAGCATGAATAAAGCATTTGTATATTTCGGCGGAGACCATCATGAAGCATGCTGAGCCGGGCTTCCGCAGCAGGAAAAATTCTGCAGTGAACTATTATCAGTTCATGGTGACCCGTCTGGACGGTCGGGATATCAGGAGGCGTTATTCCGAGTACCGCGCGCTGGTGAAAAAGGGGGTTGCCGGTTTTATCATCTTCGGCGGCGACCTCGGCACGGTCAGATCATATGTGCAGAAGCTTCAGGACGAGGCGGAAATGCCGCTCGTCATTGCTGCAGACCTTGAACGGGGCCTGGGGCAGCAACTGAAGGGGGGGACGCATTTTCCCCCTGCGATGGCGCTTGCGGCGACGCTGAAAAACGGTCCGGCGGTTGACGTTGAGGGCCGGAACGCGCGCAGGGTGAAAGCATCCTTTACGGCGCTGGCCCGTGAGAGTCGATATGCCGGGATCAATACCGTCTTTGCGCCGGTACTCGATATCAATACCAATCGGAAGAACCCGATCATTGCTGCGCGGGCGTTCGGCGACGAGCCCCGTGTCGTTTCGCACCTCGGCGCAGAGATGATCCGCGTCCTCCAGGCGCACGGCCTAGCGGCCTGCGGCAAGCATTTCCCAGGCCATGGTGATACCACAGTCGATTCACATATGCGGCTCCCGGTGCTCAAGCATGACATGAGAAGGCTGAGACGGTGTGAACTGAAGCCGTTTATGAGCGCGGTCACGGCAGGGGTCAAGATGATGATGCTCGGACATCTTAGCGTCCCTGCGCTCGATTCATCAGGTATTCCCGTCTCTCTATCGGAAAAGGCCGTAGCGTTCATGCGCAGCAGGATAGGGTATACGGGCATGCTGATAACGGACGCCCTGAACATGGGGGGTATCGGAAAATTTTCAGAGCACGAGGCATCACGCATGGCGCTTGCTGCAGGTGTTGATATTCTGCTGCACCCCACCGAACCTGACCGTCTGGCATCATATCTCGCAAAGATGCTCGTGCCCAGCCTCCCTGAGAGACTGCACAGGTTCCGGAGCGGCCTGCCACGCATGGCAGACAGCGCCGTACCGTCCTTCGAGCGGAACAGGGCTCTTTCCCGGAGACTTACGGAGGCTGCCATCTCGGTGTCCGGCGGCTGCCGCATCAGGGAGCAGCCCTTGGTTATAGTTTTGAACGATGAAGATCAGGAAACGGGCGAGACCTTCATACGTTCCATGAGGAAGCATTTCCCCGGGACGAGGGCAGTCAGATGCAGCCCCGGCTCTCCTGTGCCGAAAATCAGGAAAGATTCAGCTACATCCGTGATCGTAGCCATATTTTCAGAGACCCGGGCATGGAAAGGCGGGGCCAGCGGATGGCTGATGAAGCAGGCAGCAAAATACCGGCAAGAGGCTGACCTTTATATATCCTTCGGGAGCCCCTTTCTGCTTGATCATCTCGGGACAGTTCCGCGAGCCTGTGTTTTCTGGGATGCTGACCAGGCGCAGGACGCCCTCCCAAGGGTATTGAGAAGGGTCTGCGCCGGGCGATAACTGCCTCCTGCCCGGGCGGGAATCTCCTTAGAACATAGCTCCCGTGGCGCGAATCGGTGTGGCGATAATGTTTTGCCGCTGTCATCTAAGAATCCTTTCCTCACAGGGTAAAGGATCTCCGGTACTGCCGAGCCGGCAATTCTTTCACCCTTTCCGATGTTTATGGTATAGTGGGTAAACAATTTTCATGTCTTCTCATCTTCTACAGCATCATACAGCGGACCTGGTGCAGACCGGGACCGGAAGCGTATGCCGGAGTATTTCTGCCGGTGGTCAGAGTACCGCGACTGTCGCGTTCATCCGTGAAGACATGGAGCAGCGTCGCGAAGGAGCGGCTTTCCTGTTCGTCGCCCCCTGGGAGAAAGCGGACAGGAAATCGCGATGCATTATTGAAGAGCTCGGGGAGGGATGAGGATGAAGAAAAATATATTCTGGATTGTTGCCCTGCTGCTTCTGGCCCCACTTTGCTCGGCTGCCAATGATCCGCTGGTAAGGCTTAGGGACGAGACATTGCAGTTCTTCAGCCCCGTAGCAGGTAAAATCGATCACGTTGAAGATACGATGGTTACGTTTATTGCGGATGTTCAGAAGAACCTCAGGCCGGGCATGCGACTGAATATCCTGAGCGAGGGTGAACCTTTCCGTCACCCGGTGACGCACGAGATTCTCGGCAGGGTGGAGACCTATGCGGGAAAAGTTGAGGTGAAGGAAGTACAGGGCGACCGTGTGACGGGCGTTGTCGTTGAAGGCGTTGCGAAAGAGGGTGACCGCGTAAGGATATCCGAGACCAAGGTGAGGATGGCCTTTATCCAGGATAAAAAGATGGATTGGTATTTGGGAGACGATCTGTACCGCAAGCTCAAGTCGAGTGGAAGGATAGAGATGCTCGATACCGGTTTTGAGACCGGTGACGAAAGGGCTGCGGTGGCAGAGGCAAAAAAACTCGGGGCCGAGGTGCTCCTTCTTTTGACTGCAAAGGAGGCCGACAAGGGAACCCTGCTGAGGGAGCAGCTCTTCTGGGCCGCCGACGGAAGCCGCTTCTATGACGCAGAAGTAAAGGTCGACGTTGCCTTCACCAAGGACCTTAAGTTCGGGGCGGAATTCTTCACGCCTCTTTCCGGGGAGGCGATCTTCCGATATAGCCTGCCCTATAACGCACGGTTCGTCGTGACCGGTGATTTCGATGGTGACGGTCAGCAGGAGATCGCCGTCAGCACCGGCAAGGATATCCGGACGTACCTGCCGGCAGGTGATCTTCAGCCCCTCTGGGAGATGAAGGGTGCCACGCTGGACGACCATATATGGGTCGACACGATAGATATGAACCACAATGGAAGGGATGAGCTTATCATCACCATGATGCGTTCAGGCAGAATGCCGGAAAAAGGCGCGGACGACTCTCTCGTCAGCTCTGTTGAACCCGGCGATGTTCTTTCTGTCATCTACGAACTCGTGGGATCGGAGTTCAAAAAGATCGGCCAGGTGAACTACTTCCTCCGCAGGGTCGGCACATCACTCATTGGTCAGATGTATTCATCATCCGATGGGTTCAAGGATGACGTATTCACGGTAACCTGGGATGGGGGATACAAGCGTGGAGAAAAGGTGATCCTTCCCAAGGGAACCATGATTTACGACTATGTCGGTATCGAAGGTCCGGAAAAAGAGCAGGCTCTTTTCGCCTATGATGATAAGGGGTTTCTGAATATTTATAATGACAGGGGGATAAGGATCTGGAGAAGCAGCACGGACACCGGAGGGTTCATTACGACTTTCAAGAAGCCGGCACCCGTATCCTATATCGATGCAGGTGAATGGTCGATAAAGGACCGCCTGCTAACGCGGGGGAAGGAGGTCCTTGTGGTGTACCGGATCCCGATCATCAATATGGCAAAAGGCATCGGTTACAAGAGTTCGCTCATCAAGAGTTACTGGTGGAACGGCTTTTCCATGGACGAGCGGGCGATTGTCGAAGATGTTCCGGGAACGCTTCTCGATTACGCGCTTGCCGGAGACAAGATCGTGGTATTGAGCAGTCCGCTGTTCGGTATACAGTTCGGCAATATCATAAAGGGGGAGAGCCCTCTCGGGTCCACTCTCCAGATTTATTCCGTCAAGGGGAGATAGAACCATGGACCTTTCAGGCAGGATACCCGCCCACGTTGGGATCATCATGGACGGTAACGGGCGCTGGGCAGAGCTCCGGGGTCTGCCGCGGATCGAAGGCCACAGGAGGGGCGCAGAGCGAGCCCGGGAAGTGATCGATGTCTCAATCGAACTCGGCGTACAATGCCTGACGCTCTATGCGTTCTCAACAGAGAACTGGCAGCGTCCGCAGGAAGAGGTCACCATGCTCATGAGGATCCTCGAGATCTACCTGAGGAACGAGTTTGAGACCCTGAAGAGAAAGAATGTGGTCTTCCGGGCCATCGGCGAGACCTGGCGCCTTCCCCAGAACATACAGGCCTTGATCCGGGATACCGAACAGAACACAGCAGATAATAGGGGGCTCAAGCTTGTTGCAGCGCTCAGCTACAGCGGCAGGGACGAGATCCTCAGAGCAATAAAAAGGGCGATGCGCAGCGGAAAAGATGCCGGTGAACTGAGCGAACGGGATTTTGATGCTTTCCTTGATACCGCAGGACTTCCGCATCCTGATCTGATCATCAGGACAAGCGGGGAACGAAGACTGTCCAATTTTCTGCTCTGGCAGGCTGCCTATGCCGAGCTCTATTTCAGTGAAACCCTCTGGCCTGACTTTGACCGCGATGAGTTCATGTTGGCGATCCAGGACTTCCAGGGCAGGGAGCGGCGCTTCGGCAGGGTCACTTCGAGGAACAATGCACCTTAAGCGTCTTGCCGTAGCGCTTGTCGCCATCCCGGCGCTGTATCTGTACGTCATGTACCTGCCGCCGCAGTATTTCCTGTTTCTCCTTGCCTTTGTGTCGACGGTTGCCCTCGCAGAGTTCTATGTGATCGCCGGTGTTGGCGGCCCGGTGAAATATGCCGGTCTCTTCTGGGGTGCTGTGCTGCTCACCGTGCATTTTGTTTCCCGGGATCTTTTTGCCGAGATCCTGATGCTCGCGTTGCTTTCCCTGCTTACCGTTAGGCTTTTCGTGAAACGGGAGCCTTCGGGGGCTATCCGGGAGGCTGCTGCTGCTGTCTTCGGACTGCTCTATATCCCGGCGCTGATGTCGTTCCAGCTAAATATCATCAAGGCCGGTGCACCGCTGCTGGTTATGCTGTATTTTGCCGTCTGGGGCTCTGACAGCATGGCACTGTATGTCGGCAGCAGCCTGGGCAGGCGAAAGCTCTATGTCGAGATCAGTCCGAATAAGACGGTTGCAGGGGGTGTTGGGTCCCTTATCGGCGGTATCATCGGGGCAGTGCTGATACGTTTTGCGATCGTGAACTTCATGCCGCTGCAGAACGCGGTTTTCCTTGGAGGGGCCGTGGGATTTTCCTCTGTTGTCGGCGACCTTGTAGAGTCCATGTTCAAGCGGGACGCGCATATCAAGGATTCGAGCTCCATCATCCCCGGCCACGGCGGCGTGCTCGACAAGATCGACAGCATCACCTTTGCCGGGCCGGTCTTTTACTGGTGCTGCATCATGCTGAACGTGATCGGCTAAGCCATCACCCAGGTAAGGATAAAAGAGCCCCCCTTTTTGTATAATATATGCAATGAAACGTATCACGATCCTCGGATCGACCGG
>DKBH01000078.1 GCA_002451165.1 Nitrospiraceae bacterium UBA6905 | reverse complement strand
GCCGGTTATAACCGGCCTGCCCTTGAGTTCAGGATGTATGGCCTGCTCACAGGATGCAAAAAAAGCATCGGCATCGACATGCAGGATGGCCTGCGGCCAGGAACGGATAGTGAGAGGTTGAGTGGTCATAGCTTCACCGCGATTTTTCGGATCTATGAAAACCTAAGAAATTGTCATACGTTGATTCCTACACCGCCTCAAACGCCAGCGAACAATATGAATGTCCGATAGGCAGAGCATCCCACGTCCTACCCTCAAGCAAACGGCCATTGTGCTTTTTTGACCGCTTTTTGCCATCGGCCCCCCAACCGCCCCACTGCTTGAAAAAGAAGGCAACATTCTGCTCCTCGCACTGCTGCTTTACTTTCAATGCCCATTCCTCTCTCATCGGTCTGGCTTTCGGGCCAGATTCGCCACCGACTATGACCCAGTGGATTCCGGATAGATCAATCTTGCCTAAATCCTCAAGCAGGGGCTCTACGGAAATGAAGCGGACAGTTGCGGGGACCTCTCGAAGCAGGTCAAGACGCGGAAGGCCGTGTTTTTTGTCTTCAACGGTAACCCCCAGCCAAGCATTGCGCGGCGACTGATAGTTTTTAAAAAAACCTGCCATACGTCCGGCCCGTTTGGTAAGCACCTGAAAGGTATGCTGCGACGACTGCTGCATCACGTCGAAAACTCGCCGAATATAATCGTCAGGGATATCCCTGTGAAACAAGTCGCTCATGGAATTGACAAAATAAACAGTCGGCTTGGTTCTGTTCAGCGGTTCTTCCAGCCTGTGCGGCAGCAATGTCAGTTTAAACCCATTTTCATATCCCGGAACCCTCATAGCTTTTAGGCGGCGCGCCATAACTTCGGCATAGCAATGTTCACAGCCTGGGGAAATTTTGGTGCAGCCAACTGCAGGGTTCCAGGTCTGTTCAGTCCACTCTATAGATGTTTGTGTGCTCATTTCTCTATTATTACCAGCCTTTCACCTTTTTCAAAATTGACTGCATTTACAGGTCGTACCCTTTTGGCATCAAGGTTCTTGACCATATCTTCTTTCTCAAGTTTTTTGAAAGCTTCTTGAAAATCGCTTGCAAACCAACCGGTCTCTTCCAGCATGTCGGCCAGCTTTTCAATGTCAAACTTTATCGGCTGGCTCGTCAAATGTTTCATCCAATATTCTTTGACCGTGGCTATGTCAACATGCCCCTCTTTTTCAGTTACTTGTTCATGCGCAGCAAAAAGCTCTTCTTGTCCGCTTTTCTTAACCCGAGTTTCCTGCTTCGCCTGCGCCCTAACTTTCCGTTGGACCAGATCAAGGTCTTGTGAGGCCTCCATGAATTTTATAATTCCCAGTGGATGACGAGTTAGATAAACAAGATGATAAAGAGTTCGATCTTTGAGCGGTTTCAAGACCTTAACAGATATGGTCCGTGGCTTGCCACCCCTTTTAGGTACTACGGTCTTCAGATATCGTCTGTATAAAGTCACAAGATGCTCTTCTTTTTCAGCTGGAGTCATGCCCTCAGTCACAGGTATTTCACCAAACACTTTCACCATATCGTCCTCAAAAGGCTTCTGGGTATGAATCCGAAGGAGAAAGTCGTACATGAAGTTGATCAGAAATTCTGAGTTGGGTCGCTGCAGCAGAGGTTCAAGAGTCGATGGTTCAACTACTTGTTTCCAGCCAGTGGGGTCAATAAAGAAAAAAACAAAACTATCATTGCCGCACCAAGATAGAATTTCTCTTCGCACATCGACGAATTCACCATTAAGTGCTATAGATTCAATTCCCTGTTTTCTTTTACTTTCCAGAAAAGTGGAAAGTTTGGCATAAGCCTTTTGGTCACGCTCAATAAACAGTGCCTTGAAGTGAACATCCTTGCCGCGTCTTCTGAGCCCTTCTTTGCAGTTTGTAAGGATTTTTAATGAAATAGCGATTGAAGTATCTTCAAGGTCTTCCCCCTTTTCCTGCCATGGACCAGCAAAGCAGTCAACATAACAGACAGTTTTCTGGTGCCGGCCCACAATCATAAACAGCCGCTCAAGATAAGCTCTCAACAGGCTATGTTTAAAGTATGCCTGCTCCCGCCCCTTATAATGCTCAGGTATTTGGATCATTTTGCCTTTATGTGCAACACCCATCCGTCCTATCCATTTACGCCTTCACGATCTCATCGAAGGTCTGCACGAACTTTTTTTCATCTGATGCAGCGTCAAATTCTTTCAGCCAAGTCCGGCAGCTATTCTTGCGAGGATTTCTTCGAACATGAGTTCACGATCCGCGCTATCCGCATGTCGACTTCTATCCCTTCAAGCGGGTCTTTAGGAGGCAGGGTGCCGAGTGTTATCCCCTCACGCCACATCGCCTCAAGCAGCCTTAATGCCTCCGAATGCGACAGTTTACTTCCCCTTATCACAGAGTCTTCAAGCTTCTGAAGCGCTTTGACGTCCTTTATCATGTCTTCTCCATTTTAGCAGAAAATCCTGTAAAAACCGTCATTTATATTTCCTCACCACCGCCGTTACCACACCGGCTATCTTGAGCTCGCTCTTGGGTCGTATGGGCTTATAGTTGGGATTGGCAGGCACGAGGGTGATATTCTCGCCGCGCTTCCTCAGGTACTTCATGGTCCATGAGCCGTCGACCTCTGCAATGACGATATCACCGCTTTTGGGGGTCTGACCCTTGTCGACAATGACCATGTCTCCGGGGAGGATGCCCGCACCTGACATGGAATCGCCCGAGACCTTCAGCAGGAAGGTGGCTTCCCTGTTCTGAATGAGGAGGTCGTCAAGGGACAGCGTATCGGCAAGCTCCTCCTCTGCAGGGCTCGGGAAGCCTGCTTCGACCGTCCCGAGGACCTTGACCGGGGACTTTATGGAACCGGGTATAAGTCTGCCCTTCCTGTCCCTGCTGACCGCACCCGCACCCTCAAGCCTGCCGACGAGCTTATGGACAGAGCTTTTGGAACTCAGACTGAAGATCTCGCCGATCTCGGAAAAGCTGGGCATGCGGCCCTTCCGGTGATAGAAAACGGATATCTCCTGTATCCTGCTCCTGAGCCTCTCTTCTGCTGCGGCACGCTTCATAAGCGCATTATATGGCGAACGTTCGTTCGCTGTCAAGAGAAAGTCCTTGGCTAGCCATAACCATCGGATATTACTAAAAAATCTACTTTGCTGCTTCCGGGAGTGATGTCGGCTATCTGTTCGCTGTTGCGAGCAGCCTCTCCTTATCCCTGAAAAGGACTGAACATTTCCCGGGAAAGACCTTCTGAAGAATACCCCTGCCGAAAACACTATGGATGATCACATCACCTGCGCGGTAAGAACATGTCATGTCGTAGTGCTGCTCCGGGCCACGCGCCGACCGGAGCGCAGCCTCCCAAAGCGCCTCAGCCGGGACCAGAACCTTCGGAGAAAGGTCTTTCTTCTTCACTCTTCCCGCACTCGTGAAACTGCCGTCTCTGAGTCTGTGGGTACTGCCGCAGGTATTGCATTTTACCTTTGCGACAGTCCCGCCTACCATTGCCACAACCACATGATCGAGAACCAGCCTGCATTTTGTGCAGTAAGCGGCAATGTCTCCGCCGGTAGTGATATTGTCCGTCATTCTCCTCACCCTTTTCTCTTCGTTTATCGGTTTTCTCCCCACAGGCTGCATATCTGACCGGCCTACCGGGCATTGCCCAACCGTCCTGCTGCCCTGCATCTGTGTGGACTATTGTACATCATGCAGGGAGGGGATTTTTTCAATTTACCACGCAGCACGCCATCTCCCGGGGCATGAAAAACAAGGGGGACGTCGCATGACTGCGGTTCTCCGCCTCTGCCTTATCCGCAGCCCGATTGCAACATCCGGCTGTGATATAATGCTGAAGGCGTATGGAGACGATCGAAAAACTGCACGTCCTGTCCGAAGACTCGCAGTACGACCTTGCCTGCGCATGCGGCACTGGCAAGGATGAGCATCGCAGGAGAGGATCGGACGGCAGATGGCTCTATCCGGTAGCGCTCCCCCAAGGAGGGCATTCGGTCCTTCTCAAGACCCTCCTTTCCAATGCCTGCGCCAATGACTGCAAGTACTGCCCGCTCCGTTCAGGAACAAACGTACGGCGCTGTACGCTCTCGCCAGAAGAAGTGGCTAAGGTGTTTATGGAATACTTCCGGAGAAAGAAGGTCTTTGGCCTCTTCCTCAGTTCAGCGGTCATCAGCACGCCGGACCATACCATGGAAAAGATTACTGCTGTTGCACGCCTACTCAGATACCGGCACCAGTTCCGGGGCTACATCCATCTGAAGGTGATTCCCGGGGCATCGGACGCAGCCATTGAAGACGCTGTTTCACTGGCAAGTGCGGTCTCTCTGAACATTGAAACGCCGGGCAGAAACCATTTCGAGCTTCTTTCCCGGAAAAAGGACTATGACCGCGATATCCTCGGGCCGCTGCAACTCATGGCAAAGCTCACCGGGAAGGGCATGCGCCACAGCCGCGTAAAATGCACGACCCAGTTCATTGTCGGGGCTGCTCATGAGACGGACGCGGAGATCATAGCTTCCCTGTCCAGCCTTTACAACCGCCTCAGGTTCCACCGGGTCTATTTTTCAGCCTATCAAAAGGGGCTGGGAACTCCGGACATCCCCGGCGAACAGCTGTTCCTTGCCGGCCCGGAAGGACCGTTCATGCGCGAGCACCGCCTGTACCAGGTCGATTTTCTGCTCAGAAAATACGGGTTCGACGGCCAGGAAATACCCCTTGCCTGCGACGGGAACCTGAGACTCCATAAAGATCCGAAGGAACTCTGGGCTGAGGAGCACCCTGAATTTTATCCGGTGCGGATCAATACTGCAGATAAAGAGGCGCTGCTGAGAGTGCCTGGCATCGGTCCTGAGACCGCCAGGGACATACTGAAAGTACGGCGAGAGCAGAGGATCAGGGGCCCTGAATGCCTGGGAGTAACAGGGAAAAGACTTGAAAAGATCAGGAACTTTGTGATATTTGAGTAATACACGTGCGTTTCGTGGTAGCACTTACGCCGCCAAGAAGCATTACAAGGAGCGGAGATGAGACAGCGCCGTTTCAGAAAGAGCATGCCGCATAGACCGGTGAGTGAAAAATCCGTTGCCGATATTGTACGGGAATTTAAGACAAGGACCGCTTCCGACAATTACCGGGATGAGTCCCTGAAGATTCATGGGCTCATCTGCGCCAAGTGCGGAAGGGAATTCGGCCCCAAGGACCGGCATCTGCTGACGGTCCATCATAAAGACGGCAACCATAGGAACAACCCATCCGACGGCTCCAACTGGGAAAATCTCTGCGTCTACTGTCATGAGGACGAACACAGCAGGGGCATACTTGCCGATTATCTGAACCAGCAGGACAGATAAAGGTATAATACCTGAAGAAGTATGCAGGAAGATCTCATCAGGGAAGAAGAAAAGAAGATGCGGCGGCTCAGGTTCATTGTCGATCTCGCTGAAGCAGTGCTCATGCAGTCCTCGCTTTCGCTCCGGGAATCCCTGGACCTGATAGACCAGACAAAAAAGGCCGCGCTTGTGCTCTTCCCGGATAAGGAATCCGTTTATGACCTCATCTACATGCCAAGATTCAGAAGGATCATAGCCGAGCGGTTCACCATCCCTGGGAGTCTTTCCGGGAGAAACTAAGGGGGTTCGCTGTTAGGCTGACAGGGCTTTTCTCAGATCTGCGACTGCACCCAAGACACCAGGCGGCTCATATCGAGCGCTCCTGCCTGGCGAGCAATCTCCTGCCCTGCTCGGAAAATGATAACCGTGGGGATGCTCATGATATTGAACCGGCCTGCAATCCCCTGTTCCTGATCCGTATTGACCTTTGCAAAGCGCACCAGCGGTTCAAGCTGTGCAGCGGCCCGGGCAAAGAGTGGGGCCATCATCTTGCAGGGTCCGCACCATGCTGCCCAGAAGTCCACGACCACCGGTATGTCATTCCGGGAAATGTGGCGGTCAAAGGTCGCATTGGTCATTTCCACCGGCTCACCTTGGAAAAGCGGCCTCTTGCACTTGCCGCATTTCGGGCCTTCCGACAGTCTGGAAGAGGGCAATCTGTTCACACCAGCACAGCTGGGACAGACAATATGCAGCATTTCGCTCATGGCCTCATTATACCAAGAAGGCGGCAGTATCATTATCCTGGAGAAAGAATGAGCGCACCTCATAATAAAGATGCAGTTTCTTCTTTATTCTCTCCTTAGCTTCACCTTTTTTCATACTGATAAGTTGACAAAACATCCATGGTTTATGGTTAAATAGCCATACACCAATTCATACAATTCTTCCCTAGCGCGGCCAGGCGCATCAAGCTTTTCCCATGCAATCGAGGCACTACTCTACGACATAGGGATTTTTTTAGATAACTGACGTACACAGCGTTAAGGCAAACATGCTGTCATATAAGGATTAGGATTTCAGGAGGTACTCATGCTGAAACAGAAGATAAGAAACCATATGAATATCCTGCGTAAAAAGGTATCACCAGCACTGTTTGGTCTTTCTATTCTTGTGGTCATAGGCGGTCTTTCACTGACATATGTGTTCATGTCGGCAAATGTATCGGCGAATGCGTCGTATTCTTTCCCAGGCAGCAGGGATACAAAGGAAACGACAAAAAAGGCCATCATAGAATGGATGAAAGATAACTCTGATATGCCGGAACAGGTCCTGATGAAGATCTATAATGCAGCAGCAATGACCGGCAACAGGGACCTTATCCTTGCTATCTGCGTCGTGGAGTCCAATTTCAATCCGCATGCGGAAAGCGATAAAGGTGCTATCGGTCTTATGGGAATAATGCCGGGCGTATGGCTGGAAGAGCTGAAAGAGAAAGGCATTGTAGAAGAAAGGAATGACCTCTACAAGATATCAACCAATATCGCCGCCGGTGCCCATGTGCTTGCGACTTATCTCTCAGAAACGAACGATCTCAGGCAGGCGCTCGTCCGGTATGTGGGCGGTGCTTCCTGGTACGCTACAAGGGTTCTTCAGGCACGGAAAAACATCGAACTTGCAGGCTTCTCTCAGCAGCAGCTTGCCTTTACCATGCTTCAGGACTGAGGGACTGCGGCAGGTACGCAGCAGCAGCGATCCCTCCGGCGTGATTCTGTATTTTTTCACTGAGATCCAGAACTGGGAAAAACGTCGCAACTTACATGATGGATGTAGCGAGCAAGAGAGGAGATCTTAGCTCTTGGACATTAATTTTACAAGAACAAACGGCCTTCTGGATGATCGCATTGAAGAGCTGATGAGCCTGGCCGGTGATATCCGCCACCGGGACATTGTGCGCGAAATGATCCTTGCCGCGCTAAAGGCGGGCATCGAGAATACCGGACGTGCTGACAGGGCGGATCTAAAGCTGATGAACACTTCTCTGAAAGAGATGCGCTTTACCTCCAAGGTATTCAGCCCCTACCGAGACCGCAGGAAGGTGACAGTTTTCGGCTCGGCCAGGACAGATCAGCATGAGCAGGTGTACCATATGGCCCGGAGCTTGGGGAAGAGGCTTACTGAGGAGGGATACATGGTCATTACCGGGGCAGGGGGCGGGATCATGCTGGCCGTTAATGAAGGCGCAGGAGCCGAGAATTCCTTCGGGGTCAACATCCGGCTTCCTTTTGAGCAAAAGCCTAATCCCGTCCTCGCCGGCAACCCTCGTCTTATCATATATAAATACTTCTTCAGCCGGAAGGTAGCCTTTGTCAAAGAAGCGAATGCTATAGCCCTTTTTCCGGGGGGATTCGGCACGCTCGACGAGGCTATGGAAATTCTTACCCTCCTGCAGACCGGCAAACACGAACCTATCCCGTTGATTTTGATCGATGAGCCTGACGGGACATATTGGGAGCGGTGGATGACGTTCTTCAAGAAGGAACTCCTTACCGGGCAATATATCAGTGATTCTGATTTCTTTCTCTTTGAACGCGTTAATTCCGTTGAGGACGCAATAGAAAGAATTAATCGCTTTTACCACAGGTATCACAGCCTCAGGTATGTCGATGGCAGGCTGGTCATTCGCCTTGCAACACCTGTCGATCACGAATGTCTCCACTACTTGCGGGATAATTTCAGCGGTATACTCTCTCCCGGCGGTGAGCTCTATCTCTCAGGACCTCTCCCGGAAGAAGCTGATGAGCCCGACATAGCCGGTCTCCAGAGGCTCATTCTGGACTTCAATCGGTGGGACTACGGTCTGTTAAGAAAATTCATCGACGCGATCAACAACTACTGACACTCTTCTGCATCATAGTCCCCCATTGCCGCTGTCAGTTCCTCCATGGACCGTATTATCTTATGCATGCTCTGTCGCTGGACCGAACAGAGTCTCGCCGATGGCGGTACATCCTGGGCTAGCGCTCTTGCAGGTGATGCGCTCCTGAGCTGCCCGGCAACCAGTCCCCTGCTGCATAAAGGGCCGGCCCCGTCATGCATGTATTATCTGCTGATCTTTTTCTGCGGTTGTGGCGCTACCTTAGCCAAGAGATCTTTCTGACGGCTGGCTACACTCTTTCGGCCGGATCAAAGGATCGGCATATGGAATCATACCCGCCGGGGATACCCCTTTTCGAAAAGACGAGCTGCCATACATGGAGGCAGCGCGCCCGGAATGTCCCTGCGCAGCTTAACAGATAATATTTCCACATGCGGTAAAAACGACTATCATAGAGCTGCTGCAGGAAATCCCAGCTGTTGTCGAAGTTGCGAAACCACGCCATCAGGGTCGCATCGTAATAGGAGCCGATGTTATGGAAGTCCTCTACAATGAAAAGGCCCTCAGCTGCATCGCTGATCTGCTTCATCGAAGGGATATGCGAGTTGGGGAAGATATATTTCCGTATCCAGGGGTCGAGGGTAAGCTGTGAGACGTCGCTCCCTATGGTATGCAGCAGGAACAGGCCTCCATCCTTCAGGCAAGAGCAGACCTTTTCCATATAGCATCGGTAATTGCGGTACCCCACATGTTCGAACATGCCGACAGACACGATGTGATCAAAACGTTCCGTGACGTCACGGTAATCCTGCAGCCTGATCTCCACCGGAAACCCCCGGCAGAGTTCCCTCCCAAGCTCCACCTGTTCTCCTGATATCGTAATGCCGACGACACGAACTCCGTAGTGTTCGGCAGCATACTTCGCAAGCCCGCCCCAACCACACCCAATGTCCAGTACACGGTCTCCCGGCTTCAGTGCCAGTTTTCTGCAGATCATCTCCAGCTTGGCCTTCTGAGCCGTATCAAGGTCCTGTGATCCTTTCCAGTAGGCGCAGCTGTAGATCAACAGCCGATCAAGCATTCGCCGGAACAATTCGTTCCCCCTGTCATAATGCCGCTCGCCTACGTGTGACGCCTGCGACTTCCGGCCGGGGTTCACGAGAGTGGCGCCGATTATCTCAAGAAGCATTTTCCCGTGCTTTCTGATCCGTTCTTCGGCTTTGGTCGGCATGACCCTCGCGAAGAGTTCATCAAGGCGGTCGCAGTCCCACCATCCGTCGATATAGGACTCCCCCAAGCCGAGACTCCCTTCGCGTATGACCCGCTGGAACATACGCTCGTCACTAATCCTCAGGTCCCACGGATTGCCGCCGTCGAGGTTCACACCCGATGGCTCAAGGATATCCTCAATTGCCTGACGTAGTCTCCTGACAGACATTCTTAAACACCCCCTGGCTGGCTTCTCCTTATCTTATCATGCAACGCTCAGGCTGCAAACAACTGTGCTCAACGCCGTCAAGCCTGTAGTGATCCATGACATACGCCTTGCCGTAATATCAAGAACTCTTACAGGCTTATCGCGAGGTATCGCTCAGTAAGGTCATATGTTGCAGCATAATGTCTTCTTATCATTCTCGTTATTCCCCCTGAAGCCATAGCGTACTTTCACCTCATAAATAGTTATTTACTCTTCTGCTGAGATTCATGGTGGCCGCTTCTGTTGTCACAGGCACCAAAAAGGAGTTTATCTCTCTTGTTTGGGATACAATCAGCCAGACAGCAGGCTGTTTGTCCGCATGATCGGCTTGCAAGAGCATGGGGTCCTGCTGTCCTGTGAGAACATTCTGCAGATAGTGCTACAATAGGTCATGAATATATTACGCACCACCATGCTTAAAATGAAAACAGCTTCGGGCATATCGAGAACTATACCCTTCCTAGCCTCCAAAACCTGCCTGCTTGTTCTGCTTGTGCTGAACCTGCTTATGGTAGAAGCAGCATCGGGCGATCTGCCGCTTCAACAGCATTCGCATCGGACGCCGCTTGCGCGGACTGGTTCGGATTACGAGGGCGCCGCAGGGGTCTTTCTCGTTGCTGACCGCTCTATCACAGACCCGCGCTTTCGGGAGACAGTTATCCTCATGGTCCGGCACGATGCCTGGGGCTCCGCAGGTATCGTGATCAACCGGCCGTCTGAGCTCAAGCTCTCTCACCTCTTCCCGGACAGAGTGGAAAAGTTGGGCAAAGAACAATTCGTCTATGAGGGCGGTCCAGTAGCCTTGAAGGAGATGAACTGTCTGATGCTGCTGCGAAACAGTATCACTGGTGCACAGCGGCTATTCGGCAGTGTGTATATCACGTCCAGCAGGTCTGTCCTCGAAGGGTTGCTCGATAAGCACGATACGGATGAACGGTTCCGCGTCTATGCCGGGTATGCCGGATGGAGCCCGGGGCAGCTTGCCGTGGAAATCGCACGTGGTCAGTGGAAAGTTGTGCCTGCGGACGTGAAGTACCTCTTTGACATACCGGCTGAGGATATCTGGCCGTACTTCATGCGCGACAGTGCGGAGGGCCTTATCAGCATCTGATATCCGATCGACTGATCTGGCACCTACAGCAGGCGACTTTTGTCAGCGCTTCAGCCGTCCCAGCACGACCTCATTGTTCCCCCGCTCAAAGGTAGTGGAAATCAATTTCTCCCATCGCAAGCCATCATAAGCGGTCCGCTGCTCACGGTTCAGGCTTTTAAGAATGTCTGTATCAAAGAGAAAATAGAGCTGCTCTTCCGAAGAGCTGCTTTCCAACTTCCTCCTACCAACAAATATGCTATAAAGAGAGAAAGATCGGTAAGGCAGGAGAACTTAGTACTTCCTGGGTCGAAGAACCCTGACTACAGTCTGTTCCCTGCCTCCCTAAGCCATGATAGGATGATTGGGCCATTGAGGAGCCCTGGTAACGCGGGAGGATTGGTGGGGAGGCATACCCTGTCTTGTCGGAAAGCACGCCAAGGAGGTGGGGCCATGCCAGAGCTTTTCGTGGGGATTGATGTAGCCAAGGACACATCTTCAGCACAAGGGATCGACCGCAGCGGCAAAGAGCAGTTTTCCCTGACCTTTACGATGGACGCAGCGGGATTCCTGAAGCTGTGGAAGGCGATAACAGACCACAGCAAGGATCTCTCGGAAGTCATCGCCGCAGTTGAATCCACCGCCTGTTATCACATCAACCTGTATTCTTTTCTCACGGCAAAAGGCATACCGACCGTGGTGATCAATCCCCTGCTCATTGCCAACTTCGCCAAACTGTCTTTGCGGCAGACCAAGACGGACAAGAAAGACGCCATGAGCATTGCCCAGTTCCTCCCGGTGCACCGGGCGAGCATCAGCCAGATGTCCCTATCGCAGGAGCTGCAGGACTTTCGGGACATCGCGAGGGAGCGGGAAGCCGTGGGCAACCTGCTGACCGTCCATAAGGTCGAGATCAAGCGACTGCTTCAGAGCACCTTCCCCGAACTGGAACGTATCGGCAATCTGGCTACCCGGGTGATGCAGGACTTCATCATGGAGTTTCCGTCTGCTCGGCTCGTTAAGATGGCAAAGCCAAAGGCCATACAGAAGGCGTTGCAGAGAAAAGGTGTGGAAACACGGCTGACCTATACGGCAGAGGATGTGATACGGGCGGCGAAGCAGTCTGTTGCTACGATAAGCCCGGCAAAGGAGCTCATCCTGCAAGGCAAGGTCAGAACACTTCAGCACCTACAGGAACGCCACGAGGAACTGACGAAGATTCTGACCGAGTATTGTCGGGCGTCTATGCTTGAGGACTTTGAAATTGTCACGTCAATCGATGGCATCAGCAACGGCACGGCGACGACCTTTCTTGCCGAGATAGGGTGCATTGGCAACTATGCCACGCACAAGAAACTCATTGCCTTTGCCGGTATTGATCCCACGGTGTATCAGTCGGGTAAGTTTGAGGGGAAAAGCAGGATATCGAAGCGGGGCAACCGGCATCTCCGGCGGGTGATCTGGCTGATGACGGTGAACGTTATCCAGCACAACAACACATTCAGGTCCTACTTTACGAGGAAAAAGAACGAGGGGCAGCCGTTTAAGAAGGCGGTTTTTGCAACGGCACATAAACTCCTGAGGATGATCTTTGCTATGCTATCTCATCGGACCATGTATAGGGAGGTATGTAGATAGATGACTGAAGTCATCCAAAGTAACAACCTCACGGCTCAGGTAGCACGTCACGCCCAGTATTCTCCGGCTGCCTATTTCATAAACATTTGTGATGCCGGGAGGCATGAGGGTTTCGATGCGCTGGGCAGCCTCCTTCGGAGACTCCCCCCGCAGAGCCATCTCCTGTATGTTTATGCCGGCAAAAAAAAGACTGAACAGCCCGACTCAGAAGACGATGATCATGACAAGTATTCGGAGGCTTATGCCTGCGGGCCTCAGAACGATGAAGCCGGAGCTTACCACAATGAGCATAACGGCTGCCGCGATGGAAAACGTGAAATGCATCCCTGTTGCCCATGCAACCCCGGCTATGAGCAGTGCCGCAAGGCATACCAGCATGGCCGCGCCCCTCAGTGCCTTCAGAAGGCGGGCTTGTTCCTGCAGCAGTTCTCTGAGCGCAGAAGCATAGGTAGCCATGAGCGCGGCCAGTATTATAGCAATGAACGGCCCTGCAGGAAGGATATAACGCACATAGGTATGAGGAAGAAGCCAGTAGAGGGGAAAGTTTGCCGTAATCATGATAAGAGAATAAATCACCAGCTCATTTCGCAGCAGACTGCGGGCGTGCTGCCGCAGACCGCGATGCAGAAGAACCGGGACGGCAAGAAGCACCCATGGCATGAACGACAATACGGCATCAAGAGGAAAATCGACGAGATGCTTCAAAAAGTTCTGGCCATGGCTGGTATCTCCCCGGGAAGTAATCTGTGTCTTCCACATATCCAGATAGGCGCTGCATGATATCTCCCGCAGGATCGCTCTCAGGTAGACAATCAGCACGACAACAGCGCTGATGATTCCCATTGCGTGGGCTATAGAAAAGAAAAACGATATTCTCTTTCTGAATAGCAGATAGGCTCCCACCGTGACATAAAAAAATACTGCTGCATGGGGTCCTTTGGTGAGAAACGCGATACCAGGAGAAAAAGTGATACTCCCCACAGAACGACCGGCCGCCATCCCCTGGTATATCCATTCAGCCATACCAGCAGGATAACCGTCACAAACAGGATGAACAGGGCGTCGATCTCCGAGGAAATTCCCTTTTTCATGAGCCCTGTCATACTGACAGTCGCGACCGCAGCAAAGAACCTGCAGTCCGAGCCCAGCCACTTTCCGGTCATGTAATAGACGGTTAGGGCCGTGGCCATCATCGAGAGAACGGACGGCAGGCGCGAGGTCCATTCTGTGATTCTCCCAAAGATGGACCCGCTCTCTGCGATGAGCCAGTTCATCAGAGGAGGCTTCGTAAGGTAAAGCTTGCCGTGCAGCGCGGGTGTGAGCCAGTTGCCGTTCCGCAGCATATCCTGGGCAACGGCAATACGGGTAGGCTCATTGCCGCTCCACGGCATATCGCCGATGAGCGGGATATATGCTGCCAGCGTGATACAACATATCAACAGACCTTGCAGCACCGCATGATCCCCTTTTTGTGGCAGTGAAGAGGCGCCTGACCGCCAGGCCCCGAACAGGGATGTATGCAAAAGCCTCCTTCCAAACTATAATGTACTATAATACCGGCGGCTGCTTTTATTTCAAAAGTCCTTCAGCTTCCGTCCGAGATATGCACGGACCTGCTTTCCTGGCATATCCTATCAATTATATTTGCTTGAGAAGAACGGCGTGCGCGGAAAGGCCGGCACCGAATGCTACCATCACGCAGTATTCACCCTGGTCAATGCCCTTACTCAAAATGTCGTTCATCACGAACCATACTGTCGGCGAAGACATGTTCCCGTATCCGGACAAAATGGTGCGCGTGGGACCCAGTTGCTCCTCGGAAAGTCCTATCTCATCACGGATGCAGTTAATGATCTTCTCTCCACCGGTGTGCAGTGCCCAGTGCTGGATATCGGCGACACGAAGGCCCCGTGGGGCGAGAAGGTCTTGCAGCACTCGCGCCACAGCTTTCTTGACAAGATGAGGGAGCCTTGTCGAGAGCTGATTATGGAGTTGTCCGTCCTTATGTACATACCGTATGGCTTCCCGGTCCTCGGGAACATAGCAACTTGACGATGCGATGAGCTGAAGACCCTCCCGGCGGCGCCAGAGAACAGCTGCAGATGCCCCGTCGGCAAAGAGGGCATTGGAAACAAGCAGGCTCAGATTATTTCCCATCTGAAACGTGGCAGTGCAGATCTCTACGGAAGCGCTCACCACCACCTTGTCCGGAGTACGCCCCAGCAGGGTTTCTGCCACTTCGAGGTTCGGGAGTGCCCCCCCGCACCCGCTTCCCACGAGGTCATAGACCCGAATGGTGCGGTCGAGTCCAAGCCTTTCTATAAGGTACGTAGCTATCCCGGGGCAGATATAGCCGGTGCAGGTGTTTACCACGAGCCCCGCGACATCACGGCGCTCTGCCCCGGCCAGCACCAATGCCTTCTCTATAGCCTCTGCCGAAAGATCGACCGCCCAACGCGTGAACCTCAAAATGCGTGCGTCGCGGTCTTCCGAGAAAAGCTCGTCAGGAGATTCCATCGCGAAGCTCCGCCTCTGAATAGCGGCATTGGAGAAGAGGCTCTGCATGAGTGAGCGGTTCCGGGGGTTTAGTGACCCGGAATAGCGTTCGGCAAGATACCTGCCGGCATCTGCCTGCTGAAGGCTGAGCAGCGGTGTTGCCACCGCTACTGCAGCAATATGAGCACTGCCCGAGATCTGTTCGGCACCATGCATGTTCATGCCTCCACCCCCAGGAAACGCAGCCCTCGCCGTATGAAACGGGTATGCTTCCAGAGCGGAGAACGCAGCCCCAGCATGTATGCTATTCTCTGGATAGGTGCAAGCACTGGCAGGCTCAGGGAGTCTGAATTCATGAAGTTCATCTGCCGGTTCATTGCCGTCTTGACCTGTTTCTGCATCCAATCGTATGCAACGGCAGGGGAGACGTAAAAAACCGGATCAAGCATACTGCCTTGCGGGAGATCGAGTAGCTTTTCCTCCCGTGCTATCAATTCAAGTTCTGTTCCAGGATAAATACGTATGCCGAGCCCGAAAAAAGCAACGTCCTGCGGTCGAATAGCGGTCTCTGCAAACCGTATTGTCTCCTGAACGGTCTCCTGCGTCTCGTTGGGGCCTCCCATCATAAATATCCAGACGCAGGGGAGCTCATGGCGGCGCACCACTTCAGCAGCCTTATGCACCTGGGCAGACGTGAAACCTTTCTTGAGCCCCTCCAATACCCTATCCGACGCGCTTTCCACGGTAATACCGATGCCGGAAAAACCGGCCCGCTCCATCACCGAGAGAAGCGCGTCGTCGATGAATCGGGGATTTAATTCAAGGCTCTGCAGCGACACACCCGGTCGGCGCCGGGCGATCTTTTCGCAGATCGCAAAAGCATGATCATAGGGGCTGTTAAATACATTATCTACAAATTCGATACTGCGGAGACCTTGCGAAGCAAGGCGCTGCACGGTTTCAGCTGCCTCGTCCGGATCGCCCAGCCTATACCTGCTTCCTTCTATTTTCCGATACGTGCAGTATACGCAGGCAAACTGACACCCCAGCTTCGTCTGGAGAGGAATAGAAGAAAGACGCGAGAGATATGCCTTCAGAGGGATCCAGCGGGAAAAGTCAGGTAAGACACATGAGCACCCATTATTTGACGAGAGGCTGGGACTAACCCTGAATTCCCCGTCCTCGATCCAGGCAGTCCCCGGAAGCGCTTCAGGCAGCCGCTTGCAGGTCAGTTCTCCCAAAAGCCGGGGGAAAACGGTTTCTCCGTCGCCAAGCACTGCTACGGACGCCCCGGTATAACGAAGCAATTCTTCAGGCATCACCGCGACCGCCGCACCACCCAGCACAATGGGAACGGCCACCAATGAACGGATGGCATCGATAATACGGACAACATCAGTGATAAAAAACGCCGGAGACTGAATGTCGTTATTATCGATGTTCCTTACCGACAGCCCCACCACATCCGGCTTATGCTTAAGTACTGCGGCCCGCACTGCCTGCAGGGCGTCTTTGTAAAACGTCAAATCAAGAAGCTGCACAGCGTGTCCTGCACGCTCTGCTGATTCAGCGACCATGCATGCGCCTATGGGAACGACCGGCATGGGAAAATGGTTACGATTTGTGTTTATGATAAGGACGTTCATTTCAACCTGATGGACTTATCATACACAAATTAAGCACCGGGAGAAAATGCTTGAAATCGGCCGGGATATGCTGTCCGATTTCTCCTCTTAACACGGGAAACGGGGGTAGTTTCTGCTGACTCTCCTGCTTATTCCTCTCAGTTCACCGCACCCACCGGCAGTAATGATCCTTTTTCAATACCCTGCATCCGGTATCTGTAGATCAAGACCATGCCATGCCCGACCCTCACGCCATTGCAGAATATTTTGATCATGAGCATATTTGGAGGGACTACATCGCCCGACTGGCTATCTCCGCCTTGATGATTCCCTTGTTGCATGATAGTCTGTGATAAGGCAAGAACGTAATTTCCCATTGGTCCAGGAAATGATCAGATATCTTAGATCTATCGTATAAACAAGAACTGCATGCAACAGGGAGGCTATCATGAATCAGCAGGGAACATCAAGGAGGGATTTTCTGAAGATGATCGGAGCGGCTGCAATGGCAAGCCAACTTTCGGCGACGGCGACAGAGAGCCATGCAGATGCCCAGAAAGAAACCGAAACGGCTGACTGCGTGTTCATTGCAAACGAAGACTCCAACACCATTTCAGTGATCAATCCCAGGAGCAACACCGTGGAAACGACCATAAACCTTACCAGTTTTGACGAGGACCCTCGACCTCCGTTCCGCCTCGTGACCGGCGGTCTCATGCCGACCCATGCGGCAATGGTCCACAAGCCGCTCTATCACGGCTGCATCGATGCCCATGGCGTCGTTCCTTCGCCCGACGGACGGCTGCTTGCCACCAGCGGACGCGGCTCGAGCAACATATATCTCATCGACAGCGTGAACAGGAAGGTGATCGGAAATACGCCCAATCCCTTTGCCTCGGCGACCACGAATGCGGAACGTCTTTCGAGCGGAATTCTCGTGGGACGTGAACCGCACGAGCCCACGTTCACGAGAAACGGCAAGGAACTCTGGGTGGCGGTGCGCGGTGAAGACAGGATCGCGATCCTGGACGTGGAACAGGCTATCAGGCAGGCAGGAGGTGCGCACGTTCAGGCGATACGGTCATCTGTTGCCACAATCAACGGCCCTGCGCAGATCTGGTTCAATGCTGCCGGTACTATTGCCTATGTCGTGAGTCAGAAGGTATCAAAGATCGATGTTTTCAGGGTAAACCTCGATGCGCAGGGGTACTCGCATCCCGAAAGGGTAAGCACGCTGGACATCAGCCAGCAGGACAAGCCCGGCTTTACTCCTTTCATGAAGACCACTCCGGACGGCAAAGAGATCTGGTTCAGCCATAAACTTGCTGACGCGGTATCTGCACGATCGACTGCAGAGCCTTTCAGCCTGCACGACATGATCCCCTTAGGGGACAAGGCACGTCCCAACCATCTTGAGTTCGTTGAGAATGCAAAAGGAAAAGTCGTATACGTAAGTTTTGCCAGAGTTGATGATAACGGTCCGGGCGGGGTTGCGTCGAGCCAGATCGGCATTATTGACCGCACTTCCCCCCCCGGTCAGCGCAAGGTCGTGAAGACGTTCTTCGCGCAGGGTCGTGAATCTCACGGTCTGTGGACAAACCCGGAAAACAACCTTCTTTACATTGCCCACGAGCAGGACGAGCTTCCGGGCACACCACATGAGGGTCAGACCCTGGCGACCGCATTCGATGTCACGGACCCGCTCTCGCCGAAGTTCGTTGCACAGATCCCCTTGGGGAGTCTGAAGCTGCCCTCGGGTGAACTGAGGAATAAGAAAAGTATAAATCTTGTATACGTCCGTCCCGGGTTCCGGGGACAGACCGCATAGGTGCCGGTCATGAGGACACTTGTGGCGGTTTCCCTTTACCTGTTCCTGATATCGGCAGTGTGGGCAGAGGAGCATGTTCACCATGATCCTTCCGTGCCTGCACAGTATAGCGAAGATTATGGGATCTTCATGCGCCAGATGAATTCTGACATGGAAAAGATGATGCAGGACATGCACTCACCCGGATACAGCGGTGATCCGGACCTGGATTTTCTGATCATGATGATCCCGCATCATCAGGGTGCCGTCGACATGGGGAGGCTCCAGCTCATCTACGGCAAGGACCCCCTGGTACGACAGCTGGCAGAAGAGATCATCGCGAGCCAGCGGGTCGAGATCGAGGCAATGAAGCGTAGGTTAGAGATACTGCGAGCCCGAAAGGGTAGAAAAAGCGATGAGTTTCCGGCGCTGGGAGGAACGCGGGGAGAGGGACCCAAGAGTCCTTGAAAAGAATGAGGAGAGCCTCTCAGCACTGATACTTTTACGAGTCGGCACGGGCCCGGCATGAGTTCCGAGCAGCAGCTTTCCGTCTTGGGTCCATCGGGAAATATTCATCCCGCTGATGGATTTATCCTGCCTGCCCTGCGATGCAGATATGTTCCTTTCGTTATCATCTTACTTCTGTTCATGTAGAATAGACCATGCAGACCGAGATCCAGGGACAGCTTGAGCGCATCACCTTCCGCAGCGAGGAAAATCACTTCACGATTGCCAAGATAAAGGTGAAAGGCCATAAGAACCTTGTCACGGTCCTTGGCAATCTCCTGCCGGTATCTCCCGGCGAGATCCTCAGGCTAACCGGTACGTGGGACCGGCATCCGAAGTACGGCGAACAGTTCCGGTTTACATCATGCGAGACCGTAGTTCCTGCCACCCTGCACGGTATTGAACGCTATCTGGGTTCGGGGCTGATAAAAGGCATTGGCCCGGTCATGGCAAAACGCCTTGTCGGGAAATTCGGCACTGAGACGCTTGAGGTGATCGAGAAGCATGCGCACCGCCTGTCGGAAGTAGAGGGCATCGGTCACAAGAGGATCGAAATGATCAGGGATGCCTGGCAGGAGCAGAAAGAGGTGCGCGATGTTATGCTCTTTCTTCAGAGTCATGATGTAAGTTCAGCCTACGCAGTCAAGATCTACCGGCAGTACGGAAGGGATTCCATTACCGTCGTCAAGGAAGATCCCTTTCGGTTGGCGACCGACATCTTCGGCGTTGGGTTCAGGACAGCTGACACCATTGCGGCAAAGCTCGGCATGCCCAAAGATGCGCCCAAGCGGGCCGAGGCAGGCGTCCTGTATGTGCTGCAGCAGCTTGCCGGTGAAGGCCATGTCTATTACCCGCATGATGAACTCATAAAGGAATGCCTCAAGATTCTTGATATCGGCCCTGCTCCGATCGCCGCCGCGATCTCGGCACTAAGCAGAGTGAACCGGATAATCATAGAGGATAACGCCGTCTACCTCATCGAGTTTCATAGAGCGGAAAAAGGGGTCGCTGAGAGCCTCACCGCAATACGAGCGGCTCAGCGCAGACTTTTCCTGGGGGATCGCGACAGGGTCATCGCTGCGGTCCAGAAGGACCTCGGCATAACTCTAGCTCAAAATCAGGCACGGGCTGTCAGCGCTTCACTCGATGCCAAGATCCTGGTCATTACCGGCGGACCGGGTACCGGCAAAACAACGATCATCCGGGCGATACTTTTGCTGTACCGGACTGCTGGCATGCGCGTCCTCCTCGCAGCCCCGACAGGCAGAGCTGCCAAGCGGATGGCAGAATCGACCGGACATGAGGCGAAGACTATTCACCGCCTCCTGGAATTCAGTCCGAAGAACGATGGGGGATTCCGGAAAAACGAGGGAAACCCACTTGCAGCAGACCTCATCGTCATCGACGAGACGTCTATGGTAGACGTGGTGCTCATGTATCATCTTCTCAGGGCTGTACCAAAGGAGGCCACGATTATCCTCGTCGGTGACGTAGACCAGCTGCCGTCCGTGGGAGCAGGCAATGTGCTTAGGGACATCATCGATTCCGCGCAGATACCCTGCGTCCGGCTGAACGAGATATTCCGGCAGTCGCGGGAGAGCCTTATCATCGTCAATGCCCACCGGATAAACAGCGGTGAGATCCCGATAACGCAGACAGAACAGGGAGCTCAGTATGATTTCTATTTTATCCAGCAGGAAGACCCGGAGAAAGTGCTCAATACGATCCTGAATCTCTGCAGTGAAAAGATCCCTCGGAAATTCGGTTTTGATCCGTTGCATGACATCCAGGTGCTGACGCCGATGCACCGGGGTATAGTCGGTGCATCAAACCTGAACGCTGAACTCCAGAAACACCTGAACCCTTCCGGCGACGAACTGGTCAGAGGTGCAAGGATTTTCCGCACCGGGGACAAGGTTATGCAGATCCGCAACAATTATGACAAGGATGTCTACAACGGCGACATCGGCAGGATTGCGTCTATCAGCCTGGAGGAGCACGAGGTCAGCGTTGACTTTGACGGAAAGGTGGCAACCTATGATTTTACCGACCTTGATGAGATCATGCTGGCCTATGCAGTTTCGGTGCACAAGTCACAGGGCAGCGAATATCCCGTGGTCATCGTGCCGGTCCTGACGCAGCATTATCTGCTGCTCCAGCGGAACCTTCTCTATACTGCCGTTACGCGGGGGAAAAAACTTGTCATCCTCATCGGCACGAAAAAAGCGCTCGCCATTGCCATCCGGAACAACAAGCCCCAACAACGCTATACGAAGCTCAAAGAACTCCTCGTTCAAGGAAATCATTAGAGATCCGTCCGGAAGAAGCGGTGCTGCAATATTGACCAGTCCGCTCTTTTCAACCAATGATTGCGAAAAGATTCCGTGTGGTCCGGGCAGGCGATTAATGATAAAATGCATGAACCACCGACAAGAAGGAGGAACAGAATATGAGGAAAACAGTTTGCGTAATGGTAAGCATGCTATTGGTTTCCAGTCTTGCCATTGCCGGGGATGTAACAATCAAGGTCTCCTTGGTAAATGAGCAGGGGATCGGCAAGGAGATCGGCACGGTCACGGCGTCGGATAGAAAATATGGGCTTATCCTGATACCGCAATTGGGCGATTTGACGCCTGGCCTGCATGGGTTTCATGTACATGACAAGCCCGATTGCTCCCCTGCCATGAAAGATGGAAAAGTGGTCCCGGCCCTCGCAGCGGGAGGTCATTACGATCCTGCCCATACCGGTAGGCATGAAGGGCCGTACGGTGACGGTCATCTCGGCGACCTCCCTGCCCTCTTTGTTTCTGCTGACGGGAAGGCCACGCTCCCTGTGCTGGCCCCTCGCCTCCAAGTGGCTGACATCATAGGGAGATCTCTTATTATCCATGCGGGAGGTGATAATTACTCTGACACCCCTGCTCCGCTTGGCGGCGGTGGCGACCGCGCAGCATGCGGTGTCGTTAAGTAAGGACAATTAATTCAGGAGACTCTCTGCATTCTTAGGGGTGGGGGATTCCTACCGAAGGTGACCGCATATTTATTGGCTGACATTATGCTAAGAGCATGAGACCTGTAAATAAGTAGACCTGGGCAGGGCAGACAACTGTCACGGATTATCGGAGCAGATACCAAGTATCACTGCGCTGTTCAGATCTCTCTTGTCACCGAACATTTGAAGAAACAGGATAGGCTCAGCCACTAAAATATATGCCGTTCCTGCATCCCTCGGCGGATAAGAAATAGAGATGTTGTCAATCTTCTGTAACGCCACTTCCGCCAAAAAGGAAGTGTTCCATCCAGCGGTCCAATCGTATCTGTATAACCACCGTATTACCTCTCAACCAATAATCAACGGAAATCATATCGCCGGCACCATAAACAATCGGGTTATACACAGGCCGCATTTCGTATCCTATCGTCTCGCCACCGGGTGCGATTATCCCCCTCAGTCGATAACCGGCAAAGGCAGTGCTGCAGTTGAGAAATCCTTCAGCGTGAGCAAATGCCTCCTGTGCTACCATTCCTTTTTTGACCCGATACCTGAAATCCGGGGCATACGGCTCCATGGTGTAGCGGTCGCCGTCCCGATCGAGGAATGCTACTGTCTCAAAGTCATCAAAGTACGTACAACCATAGAAGATGGTCGTGTATGTTCCAGCCACTTCCGCATCACGAACATCTTGTGTCCGCAGACTGATCCCCGGACTGCAGGATAAACAGAACAGCACTGCGGACAGACATACGGCTTGACAAACAGCCTTCATCGATTTCCTCATGACATTCTTTCTCCCCTGCGGCAGATAACGTATTCAGGATGCCTTCTGCAAAGCTGCCGACCCTCAGCCAGAACCAGCTGCTGAAAAGAATTCTGGTCAGCGCTGCCCTGACTCTCAGCATGAAGACCTCCACTTCCGTATCGGACAGAACAGGTCCTCTCCATCGATACGATCAACAATAATCCACGTACGTGCTCCGCGAAATTAAGAAAACGTCATCCGCCGGAGAAAAGTCCTCGGCAACGCTATAACGTGCTACCAACAGATCTAAGCGCTGCACCGCGATATTGTGGCAGCTTTTATCGCACTCTTGAGCTCTGACAGGTCCGAGGATTTTATCACACAGGCATCGACATGGGGTGCGTCAAAGTCATCATGGTAGTCGTAGGCGGTCAGCAAAATAATAGCCATGCCCGGCTTAGCCTGCTTCATCTTGCCAAGCATCTTGAGCCTTTCCTCGCAATCCGTCATGCAGACATCAAGGGTAACGACATCGGGCGTTTCTTTCATAAATATGTCCATACCCTCGGTCCAGGTCATTGCCGTAAAAACCTGATATCCGTCGTCTTCCAGTTCTTCTTTGAACAGTCGGCAATGATCATTTTCACCATCAATTACCAGGATCTTTGCCGGCACCCCCGCATTTTCGTTGTTTACAGTTCCCCCTCTAGTGTCCATATAATCCTACTTTCCCCTAAAGTTAGAATTATAATGACTTCTATCTACAGTTTACTCCGAACTTCCTGAATGTCAATTGCTTATCTCGCGTTGGATAAACAACATGGCATAAGACGTAATGACAGCGTAATGAAGAATCAACAATCTGACACGGATCACCGGCTGTTGTTAATTCTGAACGGCAATATGGTAAGGTAGAATACCATGAAAAAGCCGATCATTTTCACCGATCTCGATGGCACACTGCTCGATTACCGTGCATACTCATATGAAACAGCCAAGTCCGCCCTAAATCTGGTGAGAAAGCGGGACATCCCGCTCGTCATATGCTCCAGCAAAACCCGCAAGGAGATCGAATACTATCGGAAAAAGCTGGATAACCATCATCCGTTCATATCCGAAAATGGCGGTGGTATCTTCATACCAAAAGGGTACTTCCCCTTTCCTATCTCGAACCAGCGTTACGAGATTGCTACGGGAAGGAACTATCATGTCATCAGGCTTGGTGCCCGGTATGAAGACCTTCGAAGAGTCTTGCAGGAGCTGAAACAGGAGGGGTTCCAGGTCCGTGGCTTCGGAGATATGTCCGTTGAAGAACTCGTGGAGACCACCCACATGAAGTCGGTTGAGGCCAAGATGGCAAAACAGCGCGATTTCGACGAGCCCTTTCTTCACACCGGTCCAGCCTATCGGCTATCGGGGCTGCTCAGAGCAATCCATGAAAAGGGGTTCAAGTTCACGCAGGGCAGGTTCTATCATATCCTCGGCAATAGCAATAAAGGCATAGCTGTATCCATTCTGATCGATCTGTATGCCAGAAAGTTTCAGGATTCCGGTATCGTAACCATGGCCATCGGTGACAGCCCTAACGACAAGCCGATGCTTCAGCGTGTTGATGTTCCGATCCTTGTCAGGAAGCACGACGGATGCTACGAATCCAGCATCAAGCTGCCGAACCTCATTAAAGCAGACGGTATCGGACCTGAAGGGTGGAATGCTGCTATCCGGGATCAACTTGGCAGATTGAAAACCAAGCATACACTGCCTACCAAAATACGTTAACCTGTAGCGAACCGCTTTGCGGTCCCGCCGTCACGTGATAGAACAATGACTAATAGATGGACCGTATCCTGCCGGTACGTTTGTTAACGATCACCTTGTCGATGACCGTATTGTTCCTGTCCTTGATATCGGCCTCAAAATAGATCTCTTTTTCGATCACCTCGCCGATAATCACATCCCTACCCGCAAAATATTTTTTCAGCGCTTTCCGTGCCTCTTCAGGACTCGTTATTTTCTGTTTTTCACCGTAATCTTCCTGAATCCCTTTCTGATTCGCACCGTCCGCAGCATGCGCCGTAGCCGTCACAGCCGGTAGCACGATGAGTCCCGATATCAATATGCATACCGCCATGGCACGGCTCAGCTTTCTCATCTCCGGCAGCTGTTCCGAATATTCTTTCATGAGAGACATTATAGAGCCGGCAACGGTTAAGGTCAAAGACTTTTTCAAAAAAAAGGCGGTCACGAGGACCGCCCCTTTCTCATCAGGTTTATCTGGTTACTTCTTATGGCACTTTGCACAGTTCGCTGCATCGCTGGACTTGAACGCCTTGGTGCCGTTATGGCACTCGCCGCAATTCTTGCCTGCATTCATGTCAGCCATCGTGTACGTACCACCCTTCTTCATCGGGAAGATCTTCGTGTGGCAATCATTGCACTTCAGTCCTTTGTCTGCATGAACCTTACCATCAAAAACAACCTTGCCTGCGCTGCCACCCGCGAACTCTACGGTCTTTCCGGGAGGCACTGCCAGAGCACTGCCTACAAATGCCACGATCACCAGAACTACTACTGCTACTACTGTCTTCTTCATCTTCACATCCTCCTTCAGTGTTGATATGGTCGAAACAACCATTTGAGCTTCTCTTTCTGTCTGGGTTTAGCATACCACAGCAATTGTGAACCAGGGGCGAAAGAATTGTGAAGAATTATGAATAATCAGGATTAACGCAGTCGCTATTTCGGCAGCGTGACCAGAAACGAAGCTCCTCTGCCGGGCTCACTCTGAACCGTAATAGTGCCGCCATGGGCAAGGACCAATTCTCTCGTAATGGCAAGACCGAGACCGAGACCGTCCCTCTCCAACTTGAAGAAACGCTCAAAAATGAACGGCAGGTCATCTGCCGCTATGCCGTGGCCGGTATCAGCCACCTGAATTTCAATGCTCTGTGCTGTCTCCCCTACGCTTACAACAACCCTACCGCCTTCATCGGTTGCCTTGAGCGCATTATTCAGCAGGTTAATCATGATCTGACTTAGCCGGTCAGGATCAGCGTGCACGGTGATCTTTTCATCGCACCTTAAATCAAGGCTCACACCCTTGTCCATGAACATCTTCCCGTATCTTGCGTTGATATTCATAAGAAATTGCCGGAGTCCAATAGACTGCTTTGCAAGGTCAAGACTGCTCGCTTCTGCCCGAGAGAGCTCCTCAAGCCCCTCAATGATGGTCTTGAACCTTCCAATCTCTGCATGAAGCGACTGGATATGCTCCTGGTCAATCGGAATGAGACCGTCTATCATGCCTTCAAGCTCTCCCCGGATTGCGCTCACGGGTGTCCTGAGCTCATGAGCGATGTTCGATGTCATTTTTTTCCTCAGTGCTTCCTGAAGCTCAAGCGCATGAGCCATCCGGTTAAATGCGGCTGAAAGCCGTCCTATCTCGTCACTGCCCGATGCCGCTACTCTGCTGCTAAAGTCGCCCTCCGATATACCGGTAACCGCCCGGGTGAGCTCCTCTACGGGATTCGTCAGCTTCTTCGAAAAGATGACGCTGAGTACTACGGCAAGCCCGCCCATGCCAAGAAGGGAAAGGAGGAGCAATCTGTTCGACCGCCGGATAAAAAAGAGCTCCTTCTGACTTCTCATGAACCTGAGATCAACCCTGCCGATCTCTTTCCCCCCCAGGAAAAGGGCATAGGGCTGGAAATCGGCAGCCTCATCTCTGTACCGGAGAGAAGAGATCGCGACGATCCTCTTCTTCACCAGAGGTGTCAGCATATTAACAGCATTTTCCGTGCCGATTACAAAGGTGCCGTGCAGATCGTACAGTCTCATTTCGAAACCCAGCATCAAGGCCCATATGGTATTTTCAATAATTTCGGGATTCGCCCATGCGCCGTATTTCTCATAGGTGCTTTCGAGCGAAGTGGTTATCCATGAGGCTCTGTCTTCCACCTGGCCCTCGAGGAACCCCCTGAAATCCCGTACCATCAGCTCCCGCACGACCAAGGCCGAGGAGAGTGCAATGGCCGAGACAGAAACCAGAATAAGCAATACTCTGAACCAGAGCCGCTTAAGCATCCTTTTTCCCGGAGAAACGATACCCCACACCGTAGATGGTGAGGATCAGAGCCGGGTTCTTGGGGTCATCTTCGAGTTTGTGCCTGATGTTCTTGATATGGGCATCGATACTCCGCTCATACCCTTCAAACTGATAGCCGAGAGCACGGTCGACCAGTTCCTCCCGTGTCATGACCTTGCCGGGAGCTGAAGCCAGGCTGAAAAGCACTTTGAATTCTGTCGGCGTTATATCGACAGGCTGGCTATGTCTCATCACCCGATACGTATGTCCGTCGACAACCAGCGCTCCCTGGTTGAAGCTCATGGGCTCTGTTGATCCCAGATCAGCTTTCTGCGCCCTTTTCAGGAGCGCTTTCACCCGGTAAACCAGCTCACGAGGGCTGAATGGTTTGACCACATAATCATCCGCACCGAGGGCAAACCCTGCCACGCGCTCTTCTTCCGATGACTTCGATGTGAGCATGATGATAGGAATATCAGCCACCTCCTTGATCTCCTGACAAACCTCCTCTCCCGAGGTGTCAGGAAGCATGAGGTCCAGAATGACGAGGAGCGGTTTCTCCTTCATGATAGCTGTCAGCGCAGCCCTGCCCTTCTCGACATGGATGACGCGATAGCCCGCCTCTTCGAGATAGACTTGCACCACTCTCGCGATCTTCCGGTCATCCTCGACAATAACTACCGGCTGCATCATTTCCACCGTCTGATCTCCCCCTGACGTTCTTTCCCCTCATTATACTGCATAACCGCTCAACCCCACCACGACAGGGTAGCAATTGCCTTGCCTGGGACAAGGTGCTATGCTGAACCTAGTCGTGTATAACAAAATCCTTGCTGCTGTAAACGAGCATCTGAATTCTGAGATCGCAGCCAGATATGCGCTTGCGCTCGCCAGGCACCTGGACGCCAAACTGTATATCTGCTTCTCGGCGCAGCACGACCTGCCACAGCAGGACCGCAGGGCAGCAGAAGATGCCATGAAACGGCTCTTCCATGAGGCTATGGATATGCAGATAAGGGCGGAGAGTATAGCCGAAAAAGGTGACCCTGTCATGAGGATCAGCAGGATCGTGAGACACGAAGGGATCAGTCTAGCTTTCATATCAACACGCCGTGAGGACATCGAAAAACGTTTCTTTACAGGCACAACAGCGCGAAAGCTCTCTCTGAACCTCCCCTGCTCTGTCGCCCTGGTGCGGATCGTCCATTCCGGAAGAGTACATCCAAAGAAGATCCTTATTCCGCTCAAGGCACGAATCGCCCATGCAGCGGAGCATGCCGCATTCACCGCATGCATGGCACACTCCTTCGGTTCAAAGGTCTTCCTGTTGCATGCTCCGAAAAAAGTGACTCGCTTCTTCCACGGAGAAATTGCGCTCACGCTGCAGGACTGGGAGCAACGGTTGCCCCGGGACATCTCCAGCTTCGTGGAGCGTCTCGAAAAGCAGGGGATAGAGCACGAGACCAGGTTCATGCCCGGCGCAACCGGAAGGAGCATAACCCTTGAGGCTTTTGCAAAGAGGCATGACCTCATTATCATGGGATCAAGCAGGCGAAGCCTGTTTGCATCACTCATGCGGGGGAGCCCCGTTGAGTATGTACTCAGGGAAACACCCTGTGACCTTATCATGCTGACGCCGCGCCATGAAGATTAACAGTCTTTCCCGTGATGCCGCTTTGCGGTTTCTGGGAAGTTCAGAAAACGGTTTGACCGATGCTGAGGCTGCCAAGAGGCTGGTTGAAAGCGGCTTTAATGAGATCAGGGAAACGCACCGGCCGCGCCTTGCAGCTCGGTTTTTGAAACAGTTCACCCATTTTCTTGCCTTGCTCTTATGGGTTGGGGCAGGCCTTTCCTTCCTTTCGGCCTTTCTCCACCCCGGTGAGGGCATGGCAACCCTCGGCTTCGCGATCATCGGCGTCATCGTTATCAACGCGGTCTTTACGTTTTTCCAGGAATATCGTGCTGAGAAGGCTTTCGCTGAACTGAAGAAACTCCTTCCGTTCAATATCACGGCAATGCGGGATGGCCGGGAGAAGAAAATTCCTGCACGAGATCTGGTTCCTGGCGATATCATCCTCCTCGCCGAAGGAGAAAAGATACCCGCAGATGCACGTCTCATCGAGACGCATGCCCTGAAGATAAACAATGCTGCTCTCACCGGCGAAGCAGAGCCCCTCTCAAGGGACGTGGAACCCTCGCAGAGCGAGCTTCTCGAAAGTGCGAACATCGTATTTGCAGGCACAACGGTGCTCAGCGGCTCAGGTAAGGGCCTCGTTTTTGCGACAGGGATGAGTACGGAATTCGGACGCATAGCGCATCTTACCAGTGCCGTTGCATCGGGTCTCAGCCCGCTCCAGAAAGAGATCATAAAGGTGACGCGACTCATCGCCGTCCTTGCCACAGCCATGGGTGTTGTATTCTTCATGATAGGGCATCTCATCGGGAGGGAATTCTGGGGAAATTTCATCTTCTCCATCGGTATTATCATTGCAAACGTCCCTGAAGGACTGCTTCCCACGGTTACCCTGGCCCTGGCGATGGGGAGTCAGAGAATGGCAAAACGAAAGGCCTTGATCAAGTCACTCACAGCGGTTGAAGCCCTTGGTGCCGTGTCGGTGATCTGCACCGACAAGACCGGGACACTGACACAGAACAGCATGACCGCCAAGAAGATATGGTATGACGGACAGATAACGGAGAGCCATGTTATTGCTGTTGAAAAAGGTAATAGGCTTATGCAGGCTGCCCTGTTCTGCACCCACGCCAGATATTGGGACGGACGTTATACCGGAGACCCCACAGAAACGGCGCTTCTGGAACTCGCCCGGCAGCATATCGGCGATCTTGGTGCAGTGTACATTGCAGAGATCCCCTTTGACCCTGAACGAAAGCGCATGACAACCCTGCACCGCGTTCAGAATGACCTTGTCCTGTTTACCAAAGGAGCCATGGAAAACGTCATGCCGCTCTGCAGCAAGTATCTTAGCCAGGGCATTGAACAGAAAATAGATGATACGTTCCGGCTGGAGGCGACGCATGCATGTCATCAGCTCATGGATGCAGGACTTCGCGTGCTGTCTTTTGCCTATAAAGCGGTCCCGAACGCTGATCAGGCCTCCCCGCTCGAATTTAAAGAGCAAGGGTCTCACGTATCCGCGACGACGTCGCTGGAGACTGACCTTGTCTTTGTTGGCCTGATCGGACTTGAAGATCCTCCCCGACAGGAGGTGCCCGAAGCTATTCGCAAATGTCACGAAGCAGGCATTCAGGTGGTCATGATCACAGGTGACGCGAGCAGGACAGCCATCGCTATCGCAAGGGAAATCAGGCTTATACGAGGAAACCCCACGGTCATCGAAGGCCCTGAATTTAACGTGCTCTCGGACCGGGAGCTGAAGGAGCAACTTGTCGGCAGGGAAGTGATCTTCGCGCGCATGACTCCCAAAAACAAAATGCGCGTGGTCAGTGCTCTGCAGGAAAATAGCGAACGGGTTGCTGTGACAGGTGACGGCGTCAACGATGCGCCGGCACTGAAAAAGGCCGATATCGGCATTGCCATGGGGATTTCCGGAACGGATGTTGCCAAAGAGGCAGCGGACATGATCCTCCTCGACGACAATTTTGCCACCATCGTGAACGCCGTTGAGGAGGGAAGGGCTATCTACGAGAACATCCGGAAGTTCATCAGCTAT